>PEWR01000010.1:1272-4660 GCA_002779395.1 Ignavibacteriales bacterium CG07_land_8_20_14_0_80_59_12 | reverse complement strand
TTGATCTGCTGTGCTAGGGCATCTTCGAAAGCATCGAAGATCTCATCGAAGTCTTGTGATGACGAGAATACCCTGCGGATTACGAAAACGGGATAATTTCCCATGCAGCAGTCCGTGCAGCAAACAGGCAAGAGACCAACACTCAAACCATTTTACCAAACAAGGCGGTCAAAATCAACAGCATCGCGCGCCGTCACCTTGCTGTCGATTCCAGGCCCAACAGTCGAGCCGCGTCACCTCACAAGCAGCATCGCTTTTGCCGCACTCCCAAGCTGCGATTCGAGCCGGTAAAAATAGACGCCGCTCGGCAGCGCCTGCGCATCGAACGAGACTGTGTACGTCCCCGCCGCGGCGGACCCGTCGACGAGAATGCGAACGATCCTTCCAAGATTGTCGTACACCGTCAGCCGTACCTTCGCATCGACGGGAAGAGCATACGTGATCGTCGTCGCCGGGTTGAACGGGTTCGGATAGTTCTGCCGCAGCGACAGCGTCTTCGGGATCGAACGTTCGGCGACACGCGTGATGCGAATCGTATCGCGGCCCCCATTCTCAGCGTATCTCTTTGAAAATTCCTGCAGGTACAGGTTCGCGATCCTCCCGCTCTGGATGAAGAGAGCGTTCTCGTTGTTTGAGTTCTCGGCGGCCGATGTCCAGTTGTACGAGCCAGTCTCTACCCATGCATCAGAAGGAAAACGCTCGCCGTCGAAGATTGCATACTTGTGGTGGAGCAAGACTACCTGGCTCTGATCCAGAAGGAGATCCGCGCCGCTGCCGAGGAGATAGTCGAACTGGCTCCCGGCATCGGTCCTGTTGTCGATGACCCCCCGTACGCGCACGCCCGACCGTATCCTCGACACCAGGGTCAATGCGACATCCCGCCGTGTGAGTGTGAGGAGCCCCATGTCGATCGCGTTCTCTGCGGCGTTGATCCTTCGGACGATATGGGGAGCCGTATGGTCGCTTGGACTGAAGTAGAGCTCGACGCGTGTCCCGTTGATTAGGAAAACATGGGGCGTATCATCGAGCTTGTCAACGCCGAACCGCGACTGCTGTGCGTCCGGTACGTCCGTTGAGCTGCCCCACATCTCGTTGAATTCCAGGGTGTAGGCTACGGCGAGTGCCCGGTCCTGGACGAGGATGACGTTCTGGTAGTCCTGGTAAGTCCCTGGGTTTGTTGGATTCCATGAACCTGTGAGAACCCAGTCATTCGCTGGAGACGAGGGATTGTTGTTGTCGAAAATGAAGAACTTGTTGTGCATGTATCCTGCACCTGCATTTCGCGCGTCAAAATCGTCACCGATTACCCTGATACCGCCATTCTGAAGCGCCTCAAAACCCGAGGACAAGCCCATGTTGTCACGCTCTGCGATCACCCGCACGTGCACCCCCCGGCTTCTTGCGGCGAGCAGGGCCTGGGCAATCTGGTCCCCCGGATATCCCGAGAGGCTGTACAGGCACACGTCGATTGAGGACTGGGCCGCGCTGATCCGATCGAGGAGCTTTGGCATGAAGAAGGCGGGTCCGCCTTGCGCCGTCTCGCCTCGCGCAAGCGTCGTGTCGACGCTCTGGTTGAAGTAGACTTCGAAACGGCCAGTGGAGCCCGAAGAGGCAGTGCTCGTCACATAGTCGGCCAGAGCGCTTGTCCCCCTCGCATTCGATGAGCTGATCAGGACATGGTACGGCGTCGCGGGCTGCAGGTTCGTCAGCGTCATCCGATGGAGGGAGTCGACGGATGTGTTTGTGCGCTCCCCAAGCTCATACTCTGTTGTCAAGCCGTAGCGTATCGAGGTGGTACCGGGCTCAAGCGTCTTCCATGAAAGCGTGATGGATGTCGAATCGAGGCTGACTTCGTACGGTGGGTCAAGGCGAATTCCGGGTCCGGCTGTTTCAGCGATGATGTCAAGGAGCGACCGCGGCATGAGCTGGTATCCTCCGATGAACGGGGGATTGCGCTGGAATTGCCCGACAACGCCCACCACACTGAACTCCCCCTGCGGCGCAGACGTATTCGCGATGTCGATATCGGCCATAATTCTGATTTGGATGGAATCGCCCCGCCCGTCGTACAGCACGTAGTTCGACCCGGATCCGCTCACCGCCCACGAACTCGTGTTCACAGTGACGGAATCGACTCTCACGAGCATCCCCTCGTAGCGCTCGACTCCCCCGGCGCCGTCATTTGCGATGTCACTCAAGCGCAGGCGAAGTGGCGTGACATCATTGCCCCCGCCGTTGAAGGCGAGCGCGACGGCGTTTTTCAGCTCCGTCAGTCCGTTGTACTGCGAGATCTTCCCCGTGATCGTGACGTCGTCGCCGATCGTGCAGGCTTGCTCAAACGTGCTGTCGTACACGGCCATTCCCGCCGTTGTGTCCTGGATGTATGCAGGTCCCCCGAACTGTGTCGCGACCGTCACGGTCCCGCGGATTGTCACCCACCGATCCAGGAGAAGCGGAACGCCTGAGCTGTTGTTCCGTTTCACGGAAGCGATGGTGCGCGGCGTCCCGTGGATGAGCGTGGAAGGGTTCACCTTCAACGATGAAGGGAGTTTTGTGCCGGACGCGGAAAGCACGGCAAATGTGAACTGGTCGGTCGAATCAGGTGGGATTACCGAGAGTATCTCGACAACGACTGAATCGGGGGATGACGTGTTCAACCCCCCGACCTTGACGGTGTCGCCGCTCACTGCAACCGAGGCTGACGCGAGAGGCACAAGATTGACCGAGTCGGCCGTTTGTGGCCATTCGAAAACTGAGGGGACAACGATCCATACCTGAGAAGCGGTGGTCGTGTCGGAACGGAAGACGATGTGGAATGTGGTGGGGACGGAGCCCGGGGCGGCGAGAGGGGAAAGGGAGGCAGTGCCGAACCCGGCTCCTTGCTCAAGCGGCTCCGCCGGACTCGCACTGTTTTGCGGGCTCACGGCAGTCTGTATCACGAAGTCATTCGCGTTGTTATCCGTATCGCATCCGTTCCCGTTGAGTTCTTCGCTTCCTCCCGGACCGAGTGTCTGTGCCGTCGATGATGCACTCGCCTTCCTCTCCAGCGAGCTTGCGTCCGGAAGCGAGCTGCCGCAGGGATTACCTTCTTTAACGAGCGGCGATCCCCAGCCGAGAGCATCAATGGTTTGCTGCGACGCATCTCGAAGAATGATGCTTCCGCCGCTGTTTGTAAGTGAGAAGTTCGCAAGCGGATAATCGGGCACCGATATCATTTCGGCGTCCCCGATGAGGAGAAACCTGTGAGCAAGGAGAACGCCGCCGAGCTGGACCGTGTCCGGGTTGCCTCCGGTAGCGTTCTGCGTCAAGACCGACCATCCGGTCAGGTCAACCGGTGAAGACGTCGGATTGTAGAGCTCCACGAACTCGTCGTTCTCCGCCTGACCGG
>PEWR01000010.1:569-1152 GCA_002779395.1 Ignavibacteriales bacterium CG07_land_8_20_14_0_80_59_12 | reverse complement strand
GGTTTCCTCAGGAATGGGAGATGATCATCAGACTTCAGGTCTCAGAGATTCTCTCATCGTTCGAAGCCTATATTGAGACGCCGAACGCTTCGACCACGAGAAGAACATTGAGGAAAAGGATGAAGAGAGCACTCGCGATGGCGAGATAGTGTATGGCTCTCGGACTTCGATGATTCCCCATGATCTCATCGTTATGGGTGAACATGATAAGGGGGATAACGGCAAACGGAAGCGCAAGACTTAGCGCCACCTGACTGAAGACAAGGACCTTGATCTCGTCAATGCCGAGCGCAATGACGACGAGTGCGGGGATGATCGTGACGACTCGTCTTGCCCAGAGGTTGATCCTGACCTGCAGAAAACCCTCGAGGACCATCTGTCCGGCGATCGTGACGGTTGTGGACGAAGAGAGGCCCGACGCAAGAAGTGCGATCGCGAAGACGGCGGCAGAGAGGCCGCCGAGAAGCGGCTCAAGCGTCCGATGCGCCTCCTGGATCGATGCGATGGGGGACCCCTGTGTGAAGAACACCGCCGAGGACATGATGAGGATGGCGGCGTTCACGAGCCATGCGGAGTTGAGGGC
>PEWR01000010.1:0-351 GCA_002779395.1 Ignavibacteriales bacterium CG07_land_8_20_14_0_80_59_12 | reverse complement strand
GGCGGGAGAGGACGATCTCGAGCAGGAAGCAGCCCCCGATGGTCCCGACGAGTACGATGATGAACGCCTCCATCTTCCGGATCCCCGCCTGGTGGAGGAACAGGATGAGGAACGTGTCCAGCGCGGTGAGGAGGACTCCGTACATCAGCGGCAGGCCGAAGAGCAGCTGCAGCCCGATCGCGGACCCGATCACCTCGGCGAGGTCGCACGCCCCGATCGCCACTTCGCACAGGACCCACAGCGCCGCGTTCACCTCACGAGGGTACCGGTCCCTGCACGCCTGCGCGAGGTCCCTGCCGGAGACCAACCCCAGCCGCGCCGAGAGGGACTGCAGCAGCACGGCCATCAGGT
>PEWR01000003.1 GCA_002779395.1 Ignavibacteriales bacterium CG07_land_8_20_14_0_80_59_12 | reverse complement strand
CCGCGGTTCAAATAGTGGCCGCAGGGTGCGGGGGCCAGGTCAGGCATTTTCCTGCCGAGGAGAAGGATTTCGGGCGCGCCTTTCATGTACGCGACACGTGTGCCGTCGTTCCTCCGGTGGATGGTCGTCATGACCTTTCGCTCGGACGAGAATGCCACCTCGTCGACTCTCGGTTCTTCATCCTGCAGGGCCTGCTTCCAGAGCCCCAGCTTGGCGGCGGCGGTCAGGAGTGCTGCTTCGGTCGGGTCGCCAATGATCCTCCACCTGTCGTCTGAATCCCTCAGTTCTGCATCATTGCAGAGGGCAGCGCAGCGAAGAAGAAGCGCAAGTGGTGCAGTGTCGCTCCCGCCGTCCGATGGGACGTCCCGCGTGATTGTCCCTGTTGGCCGGTAGCCGACACCCGAAACGAGGAACCGCGGAAGGCCGGGAAGCGCGATCTCCTGCACGGTCATCTCCCCCTGCGTAAGGGTTCCCGTCTTGTCGCTGCAGATGACGCTCGTCGAGCCGAGCGTCTCGACAGCATTGAGCTTCCTGATGAGGGCATTCTGCTTTGCAAGGCGCGAGACGCCGAGAGCCAGACTGATCGTGACGACTGCAGGCAGCGCCTCGGGGATCACAGCGACGGCGAGAGCGACCCCCCAGACGAGCATTCGCAGGACATCGTATCCTTTGAGGATCCCGAAGGATGCGATGACAACCGACAGGGCAATTGAGAAGACACCGAGCCACCGCCCCATCTGATCGAGGCTGACCTGCAGCGGTGTCCGCTCCGCCTTTGTCTCCTGCAGGAGCCCGGTGATTTTCCCGAATTCCGTCCGCATCCCCGTTGCCGTGACGAGAGCCTTACCCCTCCCGTGGACGACAATTGTGCCGGAGAAAACCATGTTGGTGCGGTTGGCGAGAGGCACCGCCTCTCCTTCCGGCGTCGCGGGGGACTTCCCGCCAGGGTGCGATTCGCCCGTGAGAGAAGCCTCGTCGACACGGATTGCCATCGACTCGATGATTCGGCCGTCGGCTCCGATCCGGTCGCCCGTCTTGAGTGTGATGATGTCACCCGGGACGAGTTCCTTCGAAGGGACGATTGTTTCCTCACCGTCGCGAAAGACCGTTGCAGTCGGGGCGGCCATCTCGCGGAGCTTCTCGATCGCCTTGTCGGCGCGGTATTCCTGGACGAACCCGAGGACTCCGGCGAGAATCACAATTGCGATGATGGCGAGCGCTTCAACCGTGTCGCCGGTGACAAAGGAAAGCACTGCGGCGAGTACGAGGATGATGATAAGGAAGTTCTTGAACTGCTCGACGAGGAGATCGATCCAACGGACCTTGGGCCCCTTGGTCAGCTCGTTGTGTCCCCAGGTGCCCAGCCGTTGTTTCGCCTCCGCGCCGGTGAGTCCGGCCCGAGACGACGAAAGGGCCCGGAGAAGCGTCTCGGGGTCGTCCTTCCACGGAGAGGCCGGGAGCGTTGGTTGCGTTTTTCCTTCGGCTGCGTTTTCAGACATTGCAAATTGGGATCTGGAGCGAGCAGGATCTCAGTTGGAAACATGAAGGAATTTAGAAAAGATACGACCGGATCGAGAAAAATCCAAGTCTGCAGCGGCCGTATAGATCTACCCTTCGCGCTGCGTCACTCGAAGGTGTAGATGAACGAAATCCTCGGCTCGATGCGCTCCTGCCTCTTCAGCTTCCCGTTCTCCTCGGTGAATGTCCACTCGTAGAGCACGGAGAGAAGGAGGAACGGGTACGGTTTGTATCCGACGATTGCCGTCAGGAGAGATCCGGGAAGCGTGAACGCTTCGCGAAAGTTCGCGAAGTGAGTCTTGTCGTACGCCGCCTCTGCATAGACCGACGGGACGGATTGAGGGAGCCTCGCGCCGAGGTGAAGCTGGCTCTCTCCCGGCCGATCATCGAAGGTCTGAAGCGCGCCGACGAATTCGATCGCGCCGATGATATTCCCGCGTAGCTCGCCGTAGATGCCGCGGGACGAGAGTGAATCAGCGACAAGCAGCGATGCCTTGCTTTTGAAGTGCGGTGGCGGCTGGAAGCGCTCGAGTTCATAGAAAGGGCCGAAGTAGGAGGGGATGAAATGCTCACCGTTGAAGCGGCGCTCGATCTTGACGCCTGTGCGTGCAAATCCCGAAAGATCGACGTTGAAGTCGATTCCCACAGCGGTACCGCTTCCAAAGTTGACGATCTTCGCCCCCTGGAGGTAGATTGAAGAATTGAGCCACGGCATGTTGAGGATGGGGAATCCGATGTCCGCACCGATGATGGTAATTCGTCCCGTGTCCCGCAACGCCGGTGGTGGGCTGATGATGCCTGCGTCGCTGTGGAAATCCGCCGCAACGGTGAGCCCGGTTTCGAGTCCGCCGAGGAGGGGGATGTCGCCGGCACTGCCGATCTTCAAGGGGCGGATAAACCCGCGTGCACCTGCCACTCCGGGCCGGTCAAAATCGCTGTAGAGCCCTTCCACGCCTGCCATTCCGAAGTCAAGAGCGAACTCGGCCCCGATCTTCCTGTACTCATAGCTTGGCCTGTTTGTGTACCACTGCATGATGAGACCGTAGCCGAGCGTCGCCATGGAAAGGCTCCCGAGCCGGACGTAGACCGGCTCTCTTTTCATGCCGTACCGGATGTACCGGATCATGCGGAAATAATCGTACGCATTCTTGAAGTCCTCGGATCGGATCTTCCCGTCCTGGCTGAAGCGGAGGTTCACGTCGAGGCCGGCCCCGAATTTGCCGAAGGCCAATTCCGGAGAAAAGTTGACGAGGTAGTAGGGCTGGCTGTTGATCCAGCTTATCCCCGCTCCCCCCGTGAGGATGTTCCTCCCGTAATCGTCCCACGGGACATTCATCTGGGAGAAGGCGTGGGGGACGAGGAACATGGTGACCAGGAGAAAGATGCAGCGTCGCATGGTACCCTCCGGGAAAGACTATTCTTCCGATTTGACTTCAGCGAGGATGTTGGAGAAGGATCGGCGTATTTCAATAGCCGCAAATGTGACACCGATGAGGAGCGAAGCCATCCCAATGAGGAAGATGATCAGGGAGAATTGAGCGCCTCCGTTTCGCTGGTTCAACGCGCGACAATCCATGTTACGCGATTTCGTTGAAAGATAAAACGCTCCCCTCGCGGGTGAGCTATCGCAAATTATTACGATTGCTCGTAGTATATTGCGGCATCGGGACGTGCGTTGAAGATCCGTTGCATTTCGAGGCGGGCATACGTAGATTTGTGTAATGCAGTTATGCGCGACATCAAGGATACAATTGCCGCTATTTCGACTCCTCCCGGCGAGGGGGCACTCGCCGTTGTGCGTCTCAGCGGAAACCGCGCCCTTCCTCTCGCCGCCATGGCGTTCCGGGGAAAGTCCGGCCTCGAATCGGTCCCGTCGCACACACTCCACGTCGGCACACTCCTCTCCGCATCCGGCACGGCGATAGATACGGTCGTCGCCTCGGTCTACCGCTCCCCGCACTCCTATACAGGTGAAGATGTCGTCGAGTTCTCCACCCACGGCGGCTACTATGTTGCCCGGCGCGCACTCGAAGAGCTCATCAGTCGGGGAGCGCGGCTCGCAAAGCCGGGGGAGTTCACGTTCCGTGCGTTCCTCAACGGCAGACTCGACCTCGCACAGGCAGAGGCGGTCGCCGACCTCATCGCGTCCCGGACAGAGAGATCGCATGCGGCGTCGCTCCGTCAGCTTGAAGGGGATCTCTCGCGTGAGGTCAAGGGGATCAGGGACGACCTCGTCGAGCTCTGCGGACTTCTGGAGGTGGAACTTGACTTCTCCGATGAAGACCTTGAGTTCATCGACCGGCGCGAGATGAAGAAGAAGTTTGCATCCGCGATCGCAAGGCTGGACGGTCTTCTCTCCTCTTACGCGGCGGGTCGGCTAATCCACGACGGGGTCAGGGTTGCAATCGTCGGAAGTCCGAACGTCGGGAAGTCGAGCCTCCTCAATGCCCTCACGAGAGAAGAGAGAGCAATTGTGAGCAGCGCGCCGGGGACAACACGCGACACGATTGAAGTTGAGCTCAACATCGGCGGCATCCTCTTCCGGGTCGTTGACACGGCCGGCCTCCGCGAGAGCGTCGATGACATCGAAGTGGAAGGGATCCGTCGCGCGTACAGGCAGATCCGGACCGCTGACATCGTCCTCCTTGTTATCGATGCGTCGCGCCCTCCCATCGACGGAGAAGTGGAGCTGCTGCGGAGAATGACGGAGGACGGGACGATTCAACGGCTCCTGCTTATCCGCAACAAATCGGACCTTCCCGTCTCAGAGGAATGGTCGGATGAAGGAAGCAGCTTCCTTGATCGACTGGAATCCGTCAGCGTCTCTGCACTGAAAGGAGACGGACTTGACAGTCTGAATGAGAAGCTCCTCAAGATGTCGGTGGGCGATACGCAGTCATCCGAAAGCCACCCCCTGCTCGTCTCTGCGAGGCACAAAGACGCGGTGGAAAGAGCGATGTCTGCACTTCAGATGAGCCTCCGCAGTCTTGAAGAAGAGAGAGGCGGCGAGTTCATTTGCGTTGATCTCAGGAACTCAATCGACAGTCTCGGCGAGATCATCGGTGTGGTGACAACAGATGACATTCTCGCAAATATCTTCTCGAAGTTCTGCGTCGGCAAGTGATGTTTCACGTGAAACATTGGGCTCGCATAACCGCACGCAAGAGAAATGGGAACGACAGATTGTCGCGAAGAATGCCGTGAATCGACGCGGTTCTATGGATAGCATGTGTGCAGTAGAACAGTGTTGCTTCGACTGCCGTCGTGTGTCGTTCTTTGACTCGGCCTGCTCAGCCGGGGGCTGGGGGACTGGATATGAGTGACGTGGTTCGTGATAGATACGATATCATAGTTGTCGGTGGAGGTCACGCCGGAATAGAGGCGGCGCTTGCCGGTGCCCGCATGGAGTGCTCTGTCCTGATGGTGACAATGGATAAGCACGCCATCGGAAGGATGTCATGCAACCCGGCGGTGGGAGGAACGGCAAAAGGACATCTCGTCCGGGAAGTCGATGCACTTGGCGGCGAGATCGGGAAGATCGCCGACGCAACCTCCATCCACTTCCGTATGCTGAACCGCTCGAAGGGCCCTGCGGTCTGGTCGCCCCGAACACAGAACGATCGGGCTGAGTACTCTGCCGAGGCGCTTAGGAGAATTGAGTCGCAGGAAGGAATCGACCTGGTCGAATCGACTCTCAGTGTGATCGGCGTCAGCAATGGCCGCATCGAAGGGATCAGGCTCCATGGCGGGAAAGAAGTCAAATGCCGGGCACTGATCGTCGCGGCAGGGACATTCCTCAACGGCGTGATGTTCACAGGAACCGATAGGATGGTCGGGGGGAGGTTCGGTGAGCCTGCTGCCATCGGACTCACACAGACTCTCGAGTCGCTCGGTCTCAGAAGCGGTAGACTGAAGACCGGAACTCCCCCAAGGATCGACTTCGAGTCGATTGACCTCTCAAGAGTCGAACACCAACCTCCGGATGACCCGCCCGAGCCGTTCTCATTCCAGGCAGGTGAGGTGTACAGGCGCCAGATTCCTATGTACCTGACGTACACGAATCCGAGGACCCACGACGCCCTGAGGAAAGGTTTTGCCCTCTCTCCGATGTTTACGGGGCTTATCAAGGGGCGAGGTCCACGCTATTGCCCCTCCATTGAGGACAAAATTGTTCGATTTGCCGAAAAAGAGAGGCACCAGATCTTTCTTGAGCCCGAAGGATATGACACAAACGTCGTCTACGTGAACGGCTTTGCGTCAAGCCTCCCGGCCGATGTCCAGCTGGAGGGACTTCGGACGATCGAGGGGCTTGAGCATGTCCGGATGGTCAGGGCAGGCTATGCAGTAGAGTATGACTTTTTTCCACCCGATCAGGTCAAATTGACGCTCGAGACGAAGCTGGTTGAAGGACTCTTTTTTGCCGGTCAAATCAACGGCACATCAGGTTACGAAGAGGCGGCCGCGCAGGGGATTGTGGCAGGGATCAATGCAGCCCTGAAGGTGAAGCGGAAGGATCCGTTCATTTTGAAGAGATGCGAGGCATATATCGGTGTACTTGTCGACGATCTGGTCGACAAAGGGACAGATGAGCCATATCGCATGTTCACCTCTCGTGCGGAGCATCGGCTTCTCCTCCGCCAGGACAATGCTGACCGCCGCCTGATGCCGCACGGGCACAAATTCGGCCTCATTCCGCAACATGCATATGACCGGCTCGTAGAGAAGGAAAGGGTCATCGCGGAAAGCATCCACTGCTTTGAATCAACCTCTATTTCCCCTTCCGATGTCAACGGTTTTCTTGAGAAGGTGGGGACGTCAACGGTCACACAGGCTGAGAGAATCGCGCAGATTTTGAAGCGGAGCGAGGTCGCTCTCAAGAATCTACTGCAAGTTGAGGCAATCCGGTCACTGCCGGTTGCCGGGAGACTACTGGAGAAACCTGACGCAATGAGGCAGGTCGAAATCGAGCTCAAATATGATGGCTACATACGGCGCCAGCTTGAACAGGTTGAGAAGTTCGAGGCGTACGAATCGATGGAGATACCCGAAAGTTTTGACTACACGCGCGTAAGATCCATTTCGGCTGAAGGACGCGAGAAACTCATGCGTGTGCGGGCCCGGTCGATCGGACAGGCTTCCCGCATTTCGGGCGTCTCTCCGGCCGATGTCTCAGTCCTTATGGTCTATCTGCGGAGATGACGTTTCACGTGGAACATTCCGTCCAGACCTCAGAAGACCGAATTCCGCGGGATCTCCAGATCCGATCAGTTCTGACGAAGAACGGGCTCCGTCTTGACGATTGGCAGTGGCGCTCGCTGGAGCGGTTTTCTGAGCTTCTCCTTGACTGGAACCAGAGAATCAACCTCCTCTCACGTCGGGATGCAGGACTCATATGGGAGCACCACATTCTGCACTCGCTCGCGCCCCTTTTCTTCATCAGTTTTCGTAAATTGAATTGCATCGTAGATGCAGGAACAGGAGGGGGGTTGCCTGGAGTGCCTCTGGCCATAGCGCTCCCAGATGTCAGGTTCGTTCTGGTTGATTCGATTGAGAAGAAAACGAAAGCCGTCCGCGCGATGGCTGAGAATCTCCGGCTTGAGAACGTGACGGTCATCCGGTCGCGCCTCGAGGAGATGAAGAACACAGACGGCGGCGAGGCAGACGGTGTCATCACGCGGGCATTTGCTCCGCTCTGCGATATTCTCCGCTGGACGAAGCATCTGCTTGCACCGGTCACGGAAGGGGAGGAGAAGGACGCCGACGGAAAGCTCGTGATCCCCCCAGGATCGCTCATCGTCTTGAAGGGTGGAGACGTGACGGATGAAATCAATCAGGCCAGGCGCATCGCCCCGCGCATTGCAGTGAATGAAATCGCGCTCACTTTCAGGGGGTCCGAAATGTTGAGCGCAAATGATAAGAAGATACTCATCATCAATCCTGGCAAAAAGGTCAACGCATGAGTGCTGACCAGAAAGCACTTTTCGAGCAGCTCAAGGAGCTTACAACCGAACAGCGAAATCCGGCAAGCATGTCCATTGACGCGGAATCGGTCGAGGGAATCCTGCGGATCATGAACGAGGAGGACAAGAAGGTCGCCCGGGCTGTCGAGAAAGAGATTCCCTACATCGCACAGGCGGTCGAGATCGTCGTCGACGCATTCAAAAAGGGGGGACGTCTCATCTACGTTGGCGCTGGGACGAGCGGCCGGCTTGGCATCCTTGATGCGGTTGAATGTCCGCCGACGTACGGTACGGATCCGGAGATGGTGCAGGGGCTCATCGCGGGGGGACGCAGGGCAATGTTCCGCTCGGTGGAAGGGGCAGAGGACCGCGAGGAGGACGGGGCTCACGACATCGATCTGAAGAAGGTCGGACCGAAGGATGTCGTGTGCGGACTTGCCGCGAGCCGCCGCACGCCGTACGTGATCGGTGCAGTGAAGCGTGCACGCCGACTCGGCGCACGGACGCTCTACGTAACGACGAATCCAAGATCGGAGTTCAACATCGATGTCGACGTCGCCATCTGTCCGGTCGTCGGGCCTGAGGTGATCATGGGATCGACACGGATGAAGTCCGGCACGGCGGAGAAACTTGTCCTCAACATGATCACGACGGCTTCGATGATCAGGCTCGGGAAGGTCTACGAGAACATGATGGTGGACCTCCAGATGACGAACCGGAAGCTCGTTGAGCGGTCGAAGCGGGTCCTCATGACGATCACGGGCTGCGGTTACGACGAGGCGGAGCGTGTGCTGAAGGAGGCGGGGGGTCACGTGAAGACGGCGCTTGTGATGGTGAAGGCGGGCATCGGGGTGGAAGAAGCGCGCCGGAGGCTTGAGAAAAGCGGCGGATTTGTGCGCGGTGCAATCGAATAAAGGAGTCCGTCGGTTGACGCGGGGTCGACTTTTTCGGCCGAATCCGGTGAATGCATGACGCTTGAGGAGGTGAAAGAGCGTGCATGGAGCGGAGCGCCGTTCGCGGAGCTCCGAAGCCGTCTTGCAGGGCTCGCCGCGGGGGCGTGCATTGATGTTGCGGAAGCCCCGGGGTCGATGTGGAGCCTCATCCTCGCGCGGGCCGCCGAAGGGGCGGCGCGGAGACTTCTTGTCGTCGCGGCGTCGGAAGAAGCAGCGGAGGAGTTGTGCGACGACCTCATCCACCTCGGGCCGCAGGCAGAGGTCCGTCTCTTTGCATCGGAATCCGCTGTCGCAAAGACCGACGGACATTCGCAATTAACTACGAATCAGGTTGAAGCGCTAAAGACTGCGCGGGACGAGTCCCGTTGGATCATCGTCGCGGCGCTGGAGTCGCTCCGTGTGCCTCTCCCCGGGCCCGCCGCATTCGGCGCGTTGATCCTCTCCGTCAGGCTCGGTGAGCACCGGGCGTTCGAAGGTCTCATCGATTGGCTCGCGTCCCGCGGCTTCGAGCGAAAGCGCTTCGTCGAGTCGTACGGCGACGCGGCTGTCCGCGGAGGCATCGTCGATGTCTTTCCCTCCGCCGGCGATAACCCGATCCGCATGGAGTTCGAAGGCGACACGGCCGAATCGATCCGTGAGTTCGATGTCCTCTCACAGCGTTCCATCCGGGTCCTCGACCATGTCGACATCGTCCCGGTCATCGAGGCCGGCGACGAAACGCCGTCCGGCGGGTGGGGTGCCGTGCTCCTCGATTACATCGCCTCCGACGCCGTTGTCGCCCTGAGCGATGAGGTGCTCGCCTCGCCAAAAGGCGCGGGCATGGGCAGCCTCGACGCCAGCCTGCACGAAAGGATTGCGGCCCATCCGTGCATCCTTCTCCGCACGCTTTCCGGCGAATCTCGTCCGGATGTCATCCGCTTCCGCGGCCTCCCACAGCCTGCGTTCAACGGCTCGGTCCAGCAGTTCCGCCGCCATCTCGCGTCCCTGGACGGTTCCGGTGTCCAGGTCGCGGTCCTCTGCGAGGAGCAGGCGCTCGGGGACCGACTCAAAGAGCTGATCGAATCGATACCCGAGGACGGCGACGGAGAGGAGCCCCCGCCGGTTGAGATCATCATCCCATTCCTCCACCACGGCTTCTCGATCCCGTCTGAGCGGATCGCACTCTACACGGAGCATGAGGTCTTTAACCGTCGGCCGGCACGAGCGGTCCGTTGCCGCGGGCCATCGCGCGGCCTGTCGATCCGTGAAATCAAGGCGCTCCATCGAGGCGATTTTGTTGTCCATGTCGACTACGGGATCGGGAAGTTCTCCGGACTCCAGAAGATCCGGGTTCGCGGAGCCGAACAGGAGACGGTGAAGCTTCTCTACGCGGAGGGGGGAGTCCTCTACGTTAACCTCAATTATCTCAACAGGATACAGAAATACTCATCCCGGGACGGCGTTGTCTTGACCCTCAGCACCCTCGGCAGCTCCGAGTGGGAAAAGCTGAAAAACCGGACAAAAAAGCGGATTAAGGATATCGCCCGGGACCTTCTCCTTCTCTATGCACGCCGGAAGAGCGAGAAGGGGTTTGCGTTCTCCCCCGACTCCCCGTGGCAGAAGGAGATGGAGGCGTCGTTTATCTACGAAGACACTCCCGACCAGGCCCGGACGACGCTCGATGTGAAACACGATATGGAGGCGGAGATCCCCGCAGACCGTCTCGTCTGCGGGGATGCCGGTTTCGGGAAGACTGAGATCGCCATCCGCGCTGCCTTCAAGGCGGTCATGGACGGGAAGCAGGTCGCCGTCCTCGTCCCCACGACGATCCTCGCCATGCAGCATTACCAGACCTTTCTCGACCGGGTCGGGAAGTACGGCGTGAGTCTCGACGTCCTCTCCCGGTTCCGGACGCGGAGGGAGCAAGAGGAGACACTCGCGCGCCTCAAGGAGGGGAAAGTCGACATCCTTATCGGCACGCACCGGATCCTCTCAAGCGATGTCGAGTTCAGGGACATCGGTCTCCTCATCATCGACGAGGAGCAGCGGTTCGGTGTGAGCGCAAAGGAGAAGATCCGTGCGCTCAAAGCGACCGTCGATACACTCACCCTCTCCGCGACCCCGATCCCCCGAACGCTCCATTTTGCTCTCATGGGGGCGCGCGACCTCTCCATCCTCGGCACACCGCCGCGGAACCGGCTCCCCGTGGACACGAAAGTCATGCAGTTCGAGACCCTGTTGATCCGCGGGGCGATTCTGCGCGAGAAGCATCGGGGCGGACAGGCCTTCCTCGTCGGCGACAGGATCCATGCCCTCGACGAGCTCGGGAACATCCTCTCGGTGCACATCCCGGAGGTGACCTGGGCGATCGCGCACGGACAGATGCATGCCCACGAGCTTGAGCGCGTGATGGTGAAGTTCCTCGAGCGCAAGATCGATGTCCTCGTCGTGACGAAGATCATCGAGTCTGGTCTCGACATGCCGAACGTCAATACGATCGTCGTCAACCGCGCAGACCGGTTCGGACTCTCCGAGCTATATCAGCTCCGGGGCCGGGTTGGGCGCTCGAACCTCCAGGCGTACGCCTATCTTCTCACGCCCCCCTTCTCGTCGATCACGCGCACGGCGCTCCGGCGTCTCCAGACGCTCGAGGAGTTCACCGAGTTCGGTGCGGGGTTCGCCATCGCGATGCGAGATCTTGAGATCCGCGGTGCTGGCAACCTCCTCGGTGCGGAGCAGAGCGGCTTCATTGAGGGGCTCGGCTTTGAGCTGTACGAGAAGATCCTCGACGAGGCGGTGGAAGAGCTGAAGTCCGAGGAGTTCCCGGACTTGATGACGACCGTCGCTCGCATTCCGTCCCCGGCAGGAGACGTCGTCATCGAGACGGATGTCGATGCCCTCATCCCGGAGTGGTACGTCGACGACATGACCGAACGCCTCGACATTTACAGACGTCTCTACGCGGCGTCGGATGTGGCCGCAATCGGCGAGATCAGAGACGAACTCTTCGACCGGTTCGGGAAACTCCCCGGTGAGGTGGAGCATCTCATCGAGACGGTGCACGTCCGGCTCCTTGCCCGCAGGCTCGGCCTGGTCCGGGTGACGGTGGATGGCGACGCGCTTGAGCTCTCAATGCCGGATAAGGAGGATGAGAAGTACTACAATGGAGAGATCTTCCGTCAAATCCTCGTCGCGATCCAGTCGGGTCCGCTCCATGGATTCCGGCTAAGGCAGGACAGGGACCGCCTTTCGATCGCCGGCACACTGAAGAACGACGGCCGCGCAGACAAACTCACTGCCCTCGGCGATCTTCTCTCCCGCATTGCGGCGTGAATTCGTTGGTTGCATTTCAGGCCCTGTTTTGTTAACCTTACACGATAGCATTGTCCTTTTTTTCGAAAGGAGCCAGGAACTTGAGGAGGATGAGGATGAAAGGAATCTTCTCAAAGGCGGCGTTGTCGGCCGGGGCCGCAGCGCTCTGTCTGTCGCTCGGCATGCCAGCCTTCTTGAGCCCCTTTGATGCGGCCGCATCGAGTGGAGCAGTCCAGGAGAAAGGGAAAGGGGCGGATCCCCGGAAGAAGGGGAAGGCTGTAAAGGAGGCGAAGCGGCAATCCCCGCGGAAGGCGAAAAAGGAGACGGCCGCTGACATCATTCTTGCGAAGATAGGCGATTCAAAGCTCACGGTAGCAGAGTACGAGCAGAGCTTCCTGAAGAACAACGGAGGCGAGGAAGCCGCACAGAAGGCGACGCCCGAGGAGAAGGAGAAGTTCCTTACCCTCCTTGTGAACTACCGTCTCAAGGTTGGTGAGGGGAGAGAGAAAGGATACGCCGACAGCAGCGATATCCGTGCGGAGATGAAGGGCTACCGTCGGAGCCTTGCCATGTCGTTCCTCCTTGACAAGCAGATCACCGAGCCGGCCCTCAAAGAAATGTACGAGCGGAGGAAGGTTGAGATACGCGCGAGCCATATCTTCTTCCGTGTAAGCCCTGACGCATCTCCCGCGGACACGGCCGCCGCGTACGCGAAGGCGATGGAAGCAATCCGCATGCTCAAACAGGGAATGCCGTTCGCCGCTGTGGCCGATTCCATGAGCGAAGACCCGGGGGCGAAGACGAACGGCGGGGATCTTTACTACTTCTCGAGCGGCATGATGGTGACCCCGTTCGAAAACGCCGTCTACGCGCTGAAGAAGGGGGAGTTCACGCAGGTCCCGGTACGCACGCAGTTCGGATACCACGTCCTGGAAGTGACCGACCGTCGCCCCAATGTGAAGTCGATCCATGCGAGCCATATTCTTCTCCGTTTCCTGAGCCCCAACCCGTCACCCGATGACACGCTGAAGGCATGGCGAAAGATCACCGCCATCGCCGACAGTATCAAGAATGGAGTCGATTTCGCGGAGTTGGCGAAGCGCAACTCGGAAGACCCCGGAAGCGCCGGGCAGGGCGGAGACCTCGGAACCTTCGAGCGGCGGCGGATGGTGCAGGAGTTCGATGAGACAGCCTTCGACCTGAAGCCGGGCCAGGTCTCGGGGATCGTCCGGACCCGATTCGGCTATCACATCATCAAGGTGACCGAGATCGATCCGATCCCTTCCTACAGCGCAATGAAAGAGGAACTCCGGCGCATTTACCAGCGCTACCGCTTCCCCGATGAGTACAAGGCGTATGTCGACACGCTGAAGAGGCGCTATGCCTTCAGCGTCGATTCGGCGGGTGTCCGCGTCCTGCTCTCTGTTGTCGACAGCACGAAGACGCCGGGCGACAGTGTGTGGCACACCGCCCCGACCGCAGCGCAGGAGGCGACTCCCGTCTTCGCCTACAGCGGGGCGACGACTGATGTGCGGTCGATCCTCGAAGATCTCCCCGAGAACCAGGAGTTTCGTCCGCTTCGGCTCACCGCCGAGAACCTCCGGACGATTCTCGATCGCCTCTCAGAGACGAGCATTGTCAACTACCGCACGCGCGATCTCGAGACCGAGTTCCCAGAGTTTCGTGCCCTCCTCAAGGAGTATGAAGACGGGATCCTGCTCTTCAGGGTGCAGCAGGAACACATCTGGTCGCGCATCGCACCTTCGGACTCGGCACTCAGGGCATTCTACGCGGATCGCAGGGGCTCTTACAGCTTCCCGGATCAGGTGAGCTACCAGGAAGTCTCGGTGACGACCGACTCGGCTGCGCGCCTTGTGGTCGAGAAATACAAAGCCGGTGTCCCGTTCGACACGCTTGTGTTTCGATACTCCGTCAAGCCCGATGCAAAGACAAAATTCGGCATCTCGGGCTTGAAGCCTGCGTCTGAGGACACCCTCTCGAAGACGGCGTGGACGATGAGCGTCGGCGATGTCTCCGCTCCGATTTTGGTGAATGGTTACATGCATTCCGTCCTCAAACTCATCGAAAAGCAGCCCGTTCACCCGAAGAACTACGACGAGGCGGTCTCCGAAGTCGCGAGCCAGTTCCAGGAATACCGCGCCAAGAAGCTTGATGAAGAATGGATCCAGGAGCTGAGGGCGAAGTACCCCGTCACGGTGTACGCCGATGCGCTTGCGAAAACGTTTGCACAACTGAAAAAGGACTGAGGTTCATGAAGGTACTCCGTTTCGGCGCCTGGAGCGCGATGCTCCTTCTCCCGGCTCTTCTGTTCGTCGGCTGTTCAAAGAAAGGGACTGGAGGAAAGACCCTCGCGAAGGTGGGGAATGAAGTTCTCACGGAAGAGACGGTGAAGAAGGACCTTGCCTCCAACCGGGGCGGCGGACTTCAGGAAGCAGACTACGTCAACCGGTGGGTCGAAGCGCAGGCGCTCTTTGAAGAGGCGAAGAAGCGCAAGCTTGACACCTCCGAGGAGATCGAGCGGGCCGTCGTCGATCTGCGGAAGCGCATGGCGATCAACGCGCTCATCCAGAAGGAGATCATCGACAAGACGCAGGGGAGCGTCTCCGATTCGGCGATGCGCGCGTACTACAACCTCCACGCGGGTGAGTTCGCACTTCAGGAGGACGCAGCAAAGCTCAACTTTGCGATCTTCAAAGACAGGGGACTCGCCCTTGCGTTCCGGAACAATGTGGCGAAGAGTGGCGACTGGAAGGGTGTGTACGAACGGTTCGCGCAGGACTCTTCCAACAGCGCGAGGATCGTCGCGCACGTCGAGGGACAGCAGTTCAAGAAGTCGACGTTCTTCCCCGCGGAGCTGTGGAAGGACGTGACGAACATGTCCAGGGGAGAGGTCTCCGTCCCGCGTCCGACGCAGTTCGGTATCTACGTGATTCAGCTCGAAGAATTCCTGCGGGCCGGACAGCCGGCGGGATTTGACCTTGTGAAGAAGGACCTCGAGGAGCGCATCCTCTTCGAGAAGCGCCAGGACATGTTCAACAAGTTCCTCGAGTCGGTGAAGAAGCAGTACCATGCGGAGACCTTCCTCTCTGCGAGCGATTCAAGCAAGAAGCCGAAGGAATAGGCCGGTGACATCTTTCCTCGTTGTGACGGTGAAGCGGACCGCGCTCGTCGTTCTTCTCATCCTGTTCAGTGCGATGGCCGTTCATGCGCAGATGCAGAACGTCGCGGACCGGATCGTCGCGGTCGTGGGGAACGAAATCATCACGCAGTCGGACCTCGACTACCAGGTGCAGCTCTATGTATTTCAGAACCGCATCGACCCCGCGGCCGCGGGACTGAAGCGCCAGGTCCTCGACGCGCTTGTGAACGAAAAGCTCCTCCTTGCGCAGTCCATCCTCGACAGCGTCACGGTGTCGGACGAGGAGATCACCCAGCGCCTCGATGCACAAATCCAGGCTCTCATCCAGCAGTACAGCTCCGAGGCGAAGGTCGAAGAGACCTACGGCATGCCGATCAGCCGGATGAAGCGCGAGTTCCGCGACGACGTGAAGAAGCAAATCCTCATCGGCAAGGTTCAGCAGACGAAGCTTGGCAGCGTCCAGATTTCGCGGCGCGACGTTGAAGCCTTTTACGCCGCGTACAGAGACAGCCTCCCGAAGGTTCCGGCTTCGATCGAAATCTCCCATATCTTCATGATTCCGAAGCTTTCTTCGAAGGCGCTAACCGCCGCCCTCGTGAAGGTCCAAGCGATTGAGGACAGTCTCAAAGCGGGAGCCGACTTCGCGGAGCTGGCAAAGCGGCTGTCCGAGGATCCCGGCTCAGCAGCAAACGGAGGCGACCTCGGTTGGGTCAGGCGGGGCGAGCTCGTGAAGGCATTTGAGGAAGTCGCCTTCTCCATGAAAGAGAACGAGATCAGCAAACCCGTCCTCACCGAGTTCGGTTACCACATCATCCAGCTTGTCGGCCGGCGAGGCGAGCAGGTCCATGCCCGCCAAATCCTGATCAAGGTGCAGCGGACAGAGGAGGACAACGATTCCACCGTCGTGCTTTTTAACCGGATCCGAAAGGGGGTCATGGCCGGGGCGTCTTTCGCCGCAATGGCGCAGAAGTACAGTGAGGATGAGGAAACGAAAGACCTCGGGGGCGACCTCGGCGTGGTGCCTCTGACGCAGCTCAGTCCGGAGATGCAGTCGGTTGTCGACACGCTGAAACCTGGGGAGATCTCGGCGCCGGTGAAGCTCGTGGTGGGGTCGAAGACGGGATACCACATCCTTCTTCTGAAGAAGAAGATCCCCGAGCATGCGATGAACCTGGCCGACGACTACAAGTACGTCGAACAGTACGCGCTGACCCAGAAGCGAAACCAGGAATTCACAAAGTGGATCGCCGAGCTGAAGAAACGGATCTACTGGGAAGAACGTCTGTAGGGATGGAGATGAAACGGGGGAAATCGGTTCAGGCCCTCTCCGACCGCGATTCGATTGCAGCACTGAAGGAGGCGTACAAGCGGATCCGGACGGAGATCGCCAAGGTGATCGTCGGACAGGATGAGGTGATTGGACATCTCATCATCGCCCTTCTCTCGCGGGGCCACTGCCTCCTCATCGGCGTCCCCGGACTTGCGAAGACGCTCCTCATCAAAACGCTCGCCGACGTTCTTGACCTGAAGTTCAACCGGATCCAGTTCACCCCGGACCTGATGCCGAGCGACATCACCGGCACCGAGATTATCGAGGAGAACGTTTCAACAGGGGAGAAGGCGTTCCGTTTCGTGAAGGGTCCGGTCTTTGCAAACATTGTCCTTGCCGACGAGATCAACCGCACGCCCCCGAAGACCCAGTCTGCACTTCTCGAGGCGATGCAGGAGCACCGCGTCACAGCCTCGGGCCAGACCTACGTACTGGAGGAGCCGTTTTTCGTTCTCGCAACCCAGAACCCGATCGAGCAGGAGGGAACGTACCCGCTTCCCGAAGCGCAGCTCGACAGGTTCATGTTCA
>PEWR01000071.1 GCA_002779395.1 Ignavibacteriales bacterium CG07_land_8_20_14_0_80_59_12 | reverse complement strand
AGCGCGCGTTCGCACTCCGCTCATAAGACGTCCGAACATCGGCAGCGCGGGCTCCGCCCCTCGATGTGCTCGCTCGCTCCGTGCGCCTGCCTACGGCGGGCCGTTGGCCTGAGGCGTGGCTCGCCCACTTCGTTTAGCCCGCGCCACGTTATACGCAAGCTTACGTGGGGACTCACTTAGATGAGTCAACAGTCGATAGTGTGCACCCTTTATTTCCGGCGATATCTGAAGCTGAACTCAGCACGACAACTGTTGAAAAGTGGACAACACCGCTCCTATTGTTGGCATTATTCTTGCTTTCAGTCCTATGTTGATGCGGATTTGTTGGACGTACAGATGTGGCAAGTTGTTGCCCCTGCCATATTTTCGTCAAGGAGCATCAATCCTAATAATCAACGAAGGAACACCACCATAAAGCGAATCGTTGCCACATACCTTGCGCTCGTGTGCTGTGTGGTGGTCTTCCCCGGTGCGTATAACAATCAAATACTCTCGTAGGAGGTAACATGAAAACAACAGTACAAATTGGCTGTGCCTTGTTCATCATACTGCTTGCGCTTTGGGTGCTCACCGACAATGCAAAAGCGCAACCGGTTCCCAATTCCACGTGCTTTCTGTGTCATTCCAACTTGACGCTTAAGAAGGCGATTACCTTAAGCAACGGTACACAGGAATTCGTGCCACTTTTTGTAGATTCGACGAAATTTAAGACCAACAAACACGCTACCTTGCTCTGTGTGAACTGTCACACTGATATTACGACGGCAAACCAGTTCGGTCACCAACTAGCAAAAACATACGGCGGCTGGGCGCGGTTCTCCGCCAAGAACGACACTGTGACTGCGACAGGGGAAAGAACTCGCAACTACTATACTGCCGCAGCCATGTCGTGCAACAAGAACGGATGCCATACAACGAAAGCATCGTTTGATTCTTCGGCACATCATCTCACGTTCCGGCAGAAGCATGCTTCCTTACGCACCGTGAATGGGGAAAGTGTTGGGGAAGCATATGTCAACAATGACTGCAACCGTTGCCATACAACCTGCGCCACGTGCCATTTCCGCGCCACGCGGAACCAATATCTCGCCGGTGACGTCCTTTCCATCTGGGACAGTCTGCAGACCTTCGGTGATGGAGCAGAACCATTAAAGACAAAATCCAATAACCTCACACAATATGCGATGGACTGGACGACAAATGTTGAATCGCATACATTTCTTACCGGAGACAGTCTGCGCGCGAACAATGACGTATGCCGCTCTTGCCATCTGGGGTATTACAAGCCACCGATGAATGGTTTCCTATCGACTGCGTCCCCCTACCCTAAAGCCTATGGCACGAACATCCGTCGACATCCGCAAACACAGGAAGTAGCACTAAGCGCGAAGCATACTACCCTCAACTGCGCGAACTGCCATACGGATGTTCATGCCTACCCGGGAACACGGGAATTTGACTGGCAGGCCGAAGGCGATGTGAAGTGCCAGACCTGTCACGCCAGTCCAGGCCACTCGGCGTTTGGGGCATACGTGCAGCACACAACGGTCGATTGCATATCCTGTCATTTCAGGGGATTTGTGAAGTCCACTGGTCAGAACGGCCACGATGTGTGGCGTCTCCACAATGAGCAAACAGGACGTGTGCGTCCGCTTGCTGTAAAGTATAATGAGGCGGTCAGCTGGTATCCCCACAACATTGAGAGGCCAAATACTACAACGTCGTGTGCAAACAAGTGCCACTACCAAGGAAATCTTCTTGGGGCTACCGTCTCCCCAACAAGCGTAGCTTCCACAGGAGACATCCCGAAGAAGTTCGCACTCGAACAGAACTATCCCAATCCATTTAACCCAAGCACAGTCATCCGGTTCGACTTGCCTGTGTCTGCCCCAGTCTCCATTACGGTCTATGATGCCTTGGGACGAAAGGTTGCCCGATTGATTGACGGTGAGCGACTGCAAGCCGGAAGTCACGCAGTGCCGTTTGAGGCTGCAGGTTTTGCAAGTGGTATCTATATCTACAGACTCAATGCGGGGTCCTATTCAGCTGCAAGAGAAATGATCCTGCTCAGGTAGAAGATTGAATGCTCTGCTCAGAGGGCATATTCTGAGACATCTCTCTATTCATACAGGCGGCTGCTATAATGCCGCCTGTTTTGTTGATGCTGGATGTCGAGAGCCACAAGGTTTCCCCACCTCTTATGTTAAGAGTCAAGCCTCGCGATTGCTTGTGCCGCCTGTCTGTCTGCTAGCTGCAGCTCGCACAGACACCATCATTCTCTTATGAGTAGACATATGCCACCGGGGGCACAGCTGTTGCATATTCCACAACCGTTGCCATCTTGTCCTCCGGTATTCACTTTCACCTTCCCCTGGCGGAACATTTCCACCGCTCGCTTCGTCTAATCTATGTCGACAACAATAAGCGAAGTCCATGTATGGCTCTGTCATTCACGCAGACTTCAGTACGCTGACGGGGGAAGAAA
The DNA here is from genome assembly GCA_002779395.1 of Ignavibacteriales bacterium CG07_land_8_20_14_0_80_59_12. Classification (GTDB taxonomy): domain Bacteria; phylum Bacteroidota; class Ignavibacteria; order 0-14-0-80-59-12; family 0-14-0-80-59-12; genus 0-14-0-80-59-12. The sequence continues at coordinate 2,343 of PEWR01000071.1, read as the reverse complement.
GCGACGATTATCTCGTCCGGCGCTTTCAGCACGGGGACAAGGGCGCCTTCCGGCCCCTCGTCGAGAGGCACCAGGAGCGGGTCCGGAACCTCATTCATTCAATCTTCCAGGACCCGGACATCGTCGACGATCTCGCACAGGACGTCTTCATCCGGCTCTACGAGGCGCTCGACAGGTTCCGCTTCGAATCGTCGCTCTCGACGTTTCTCTACCGGATCGCCGTCAACAGAAGTCGTGATGAGTTGCGGCACCGCAGGTCGTCGAGATTCCTGCCGTTTCATGATGTGCTCCACGCAGAGAACGGCGACTCGGTCCATGCATCAGACCCGGCAGCCGAAGGGATGGAAAGCTCGGAGCTCGTGGACTTTGGATTAAGGTCTCTCCCGGAGAAGCTGCGGATCGCTATCGTGCTGAAAGACATGGAAGGGTTGTCGTACGAGGAAATGGCGCAGACAATGAACTGCAGGATCGGCACCGTGAAATCGCGCCTCGCGCGCGGGCGGCAAAGGCTGCGCCAGGTGCTGGGGCCGATGATGGAGGACCTTTGAAATGAAAGCACTGAACATGGACAAGCTTTTCAAGAATCTCTCCCTCTACATGGATGGTGAGCTCGCACCGGCCGAAGCGCGCAAGGTCGAAGAGTACATTCGCACACACGCCGATGCCATGAAGCAGTTCGAGTCGATGAGAACGATTGCAGGTATGATGTCGCGGAGGGAACAAATTCGACCGAATCCAAACTTCCTCTCCATGCTTACCGCGAAGATGGAGGCACGCGACACATACGGCGAGCATATCCAGTCGCGTCGCCGCACGCGGCTTCTTCCGATTGCTGCGTCGGCATGTGTGACACTTCTGCTTGCCGCGGGTGTCATTGAGATCCGGCGTGTCTTTTTCACGGACCGTAGTGAAAAGAACGATCGCGAGATCTCCGCGTGGGAAACAATCTTCCCGGTCTTCCGCAGCATCGACAGAGACCGGGTGTTTCGGTTTGCCCTGTTCGGCATTCTTCCGTTCGATGACGGGAGCTCGACCGCGCTGCGTGTTGCCGAGAGTAGGAGCGACGGATACAGGATTGAGCTCTCCGACGCCGCGAGCACCCCGGCAAGCCGCGTCGATGTCTCAGAGCTTTGTAGGCAAGTGGGGGCGACTCCGGCGCAGAAGGTGTCGATTGATTCCATCCTTGAACGGGGACGCGAGCGGATCCAGCGTTCCGTCTTTATGACCGGGAATGACGGGCTCGCCATCGATCCTGAGATTATCCGCCTGAACAGTGTGATTGTTTATGGCATCTCGCAGTCGCTCGAAGCACTCCAGCGCGAGAAGTTTGAGGAATTCGTCCACAACCAGCGCCGCCGGTTTGCCCCGTCCGTCGCGAACATGCCGGTCATGACGGCGATGCTGAATGCCGGCCCTTCAATACCGTCTGACCACGGGGCGTACTCTGATGAGTTCATCGTCCTCACACCTGACAGCCTCACGATGAAGCGGTTGAAGATCGATGCTGCGCGCGTGGAAGGCGGGGTCTTGAGGACAGCAAGGGAGGCACAGCGTGCTGCGCGGATCGACTCGCTTGTCCGTACCCTCGAAATCCAGCGCCACAGGATGCACCAGCCGAAGGTGATGGTGTTCTCACAGAACGAGGACCAGCCTTTCTTCGGCCCGGCGCTCGATAGTCTGTCCGTCGGAATGCGCCTCGATTCGATCCCCGTTATCACGATCCGTCCGTTCGGACCGGACAGTGCCGCGCTGCGTGCGTACCGGAGGGTGATGAAAGAGTTCGAGAAGAACCGTCAGCAACACGAGAAGCGGTTCCGCGAATTCGAACTCCATTCGCGATGGAACCTCGACAGCCTCATGAAACAGCACCGGCATGAAATGGAGCTGCATCAACGGGAGTTCCGGAACCTCGACTCGGTCATGCGACATGTCCGCGTGCCTCAGATGGACCTCGACAGTCTCAGGCTCTATAGTGGGAGGGAAATGCGCTGGGCCGACTCGATCTTCAGGGTGACGGAAAAGCAACGCCGGTCATGGCAGTTCAAGGGGGACAGTCTGGCGAGGGCACTTCGAGAGAGGTCTTTTGAGATGCGCCGGGTGGATTCGGTGATGAGACACTATCGCGTGCCGCACATCGACAGCCTGATGCGGAACGCTGAGAGAGAGATGCGGCGGGCTGATTCGGTGTACAGCCGACTGATGAGGGAGAGGCCGCCAAGCGCGTTCCGGTACACGGTGCCGCCGACGCCTCCGCGCATCTGGGGAACCCCGCCCGATTCCTTCATGCTTCCCGGAGGAATTGATCGTCAAAGACTTGAGCGCATTGACAGCCTGTTGGAGCAC
>PEWR01000111.1 GCA_002779395.1 Ignavibacteriales bacterium CG07_land_8_20_14_0_80_59_12 | reverse complement strand
GCACTCGCGACGGCGAGATGAGGTTGCTCACGAGGAGAACCCAGAGGAGCTGGTAGCCGAACTGCGAACCCGCGGCCAGGTCCGTGCCCCAGTTGCCCGGGTCCATGTAGCCGACGCTGACGAGGAAGGCGGGACCGGCATACGGGATCGTGTCGCGGAAGAACTTCGCTGACTTCTTCACGCGTGCCGAGGATGTTCGCAGGCTCTTCTCGACCGAGTTGACGAATTCGTTTCGTCCCATCTATGAGTCCTTCTGCTCGTCGCGGACCGCTACGTGCGTGCCGGGAGGTTCACAAGTGCGGGGGGGTCAGGAAGACTTCGAATGCCGGTCCGACTCCTCCGAGGAGCTGTCCCGCGTCCTCGGCAATTTTCTTTGATGCGTAAAGCCCGAACACCGCCGAACCGCTCCCTGAGAGGGAGGCATACTCGGCGCCCGAACGCCAAAGCGTTTCCAGCGCCAATCTGATTTTGGGATGCTCCGCGGAAACAAACGCCTCAAAATCGTTCCGGGCGAACGCGAGGAATGGCCTGACATCCACCTCTGCTTTGAGGGCGGCCTCCAGAAGTCTGCCGTCGGGTTTCCCGGGCCGAGTGGATACCTGCCGGTACGCCCATGCTGTGGACACGTGGATCGGCGGGATTGCAGTGAGAATCCAGTATGGAAGTCGGAGCTCAAGGTAGTGAAGGATCTCTCCGCGGCCAGAGCCGTACGCGGTCCCCGGGCGGATGAAGTACGGAACGTCGGAGCCGATTCTTCCGGCAACGTGCACCAATTTTTCGTCCGGCACTCCCCAGAGGGATCCAAGTCCTCGCAGGACCGCCGCGGCGTCACTGCTTCCCCCGCCGAGTCCGGCTCCAATCGGGATTCGCTTCAACAGCCGAATCGCGGCTCCGCGGTCGATCTCGCAGGCATCCTTCAGGGCCGCTGCGGCCCTCACGCACAAGTTTTTCCCCTCGGGGATCGGCCGTCCGGCCGCCTCGAACCGGATGAGCCCGTCGTCAGAGTGGTCGATGCTGAGTTCGTCGTAGAGGTCAAGAAGATGGAAGATCGTCTCGATGTCATGGTACCCATCCTTCCGCATTCCATAGACGAAGAGGCCGAGGTTAATCTTGGCGTAGGCCCGCAGAGTGATCGCGTTCTTTGCAGGGTCCATCTGTAAGGAGTCACGTATCAATCGAGATGGGGAATCCGTTTCCCTCTCAAGATAGGACATTCCTGCGGTCATCGCAAGTAGCAGATTCGAGTGGTCCCTGGGAAGGAAACCGGCCGTCTAGTGCGGGATCATGAACCAGCTCTCTGTCCAGCTCCCCCTGTGTTGTACCTGAATGCATCATCGCATAACTTGCAAGTCGTATGGCGGACTTGAAGAACACCGGAAACCCAGCCCATCAGTCGCCTGCGGGGAGTGATGCTGCGGGAAGAGTTGTACCTCTTCACCCTCAGCAGGAAGCGCTCACAGTCATGGAGCTTCTCCTCCGATCGGCGGAGCATCTGAAGGAACGGGGTTTTGAGGACGCGCGCCTTAACGTGGAGCTTCTTCTGGCCCATGTCCTAAGGTGCCGCCGGCTCGATCTCTACGTCAACTTCGACAGACCGCTCGACAGCGGGGAGATCGGAACCTTCAAAGAACTCTACCGCCGCAGGCTCTCGCATGAGCCGCTTCAGTACCTCGTCGGCGAGACCCGGTTCATGGGTCTGCCTGTCGCAGTTGCCCCGGGTGTGCTCATCCCCAGACCTGAGACCGAGTTGCTTGCAGAGAAGGCACTCGAGATGATAGCCCGCCAGACTGCAGAATCGGTCCGCGTGCTCGACATCGGAACCGGGAGCGGCTGCATCGCGATAGCCCTGGCAAAGCTCGCTTCGAAGGAGGTCATCGTCGACGGATGCGATGCAAGCAGCGAGGCAATCAACGTCGCATCTCGAAACGTCGAGGCGAACGCAGTGGCGGGACGGGTCACGTTGATTCAAGCCGATATTCTCAGCGACGGCATCGCGCAAATGCTTCGCCCTCCGTACGATCTGATCGTGTCAAACCCGCCGTATGTTCCGAGCGGTGAGATACCTCAACTGAAACCCGAAGTCAGGGCGTTCGAGCCGCTCGCTGCGCTTGACGGGGGAGAGGATGGGCTGAGAGTCATCGCACGGATCATCTCTCTCGTGCCGCTGCTTCTTGGCACCGGGGGCACGCTCATGTTGGAGATCGGGTACAATGAAGCGTATCCGGTGATCGCACTCCTATCGGCTCAGGGATTCAGAGATGTGCAAACGATGAAGGACTACGCGGGAATCGAACGGGTTGTATCTGCAGGATTGAAGGAGGCATGAGATCATGCGGGCACTCATACAGCGTGTCCGGCGCGCGAGCGTCTCGGTGGATGGGACCGCTGTGAGCAGCATCGGAAGCGGGATGGTGATACTCCTCGGCATCAGGGCTGACGACACGCTCGAGGGGGCCAAGGGACTCGCCGCCAAGTGCGCTCGCCTCCGGATCTTCGGCGATGAGCAGGAGAAAATGAACCGCTCGATCCAGGATATCGGCGGCGAGGCGCTTGTGATCTCGCAGGTGACGCTCTACGCGGATACGCGGAAAGGGAACCGGCCGAGTCTCACGGAGGCTGCACCGCCTCAGCTCGCGGAGGAGCTGTACGAGCACTTTGCTCGCTCACTGAAGAGGTCCCTCGGTGAGAACCGGGTGAAGACCGGCGTCTTTCGGGCGATGATGGATGTGGAGCTGATCAATGCAGGACCTGTCACGGTTCTTGTGGAAAGTACGTAGCGCCGCCCTTTCGGCCTCGCTCGTGCTTTGCCTCTCGGCGGCGCCGGCTTTCTCCCAAAGACCTGGCGAACGTCTTCGGACGGAACACTTCTCCATGGACGTGCGGGGGAAGGTTTCGCGTCATACCCTCGCCCGCTTTGCCAATGCGTTCGATGCCGAATACGACGCGGTGTCGTCCCGCGTTCCGCTCATTGTCCCGGGCGAGCTCTCTCTTGTCCTCTCCTTCTCGGCAAGACCGGAACCGAAACCGTGGGAGTCAGACGAGGGAATCATCTCTCTCGAACCCGAGACCATCGTTGTCTACGCCCGGAGGGATTGGGAGAACTCGTCTTCGTGGCGCCGCGCCTTCGACCGCGAGCTTCTCCGGACCATCCTTCTACCGCGCCTTCGAGAAGGGTGCCCCAGGTGGCTCATCGAGGGGGTTGCGCTGGTGTTCAGCGGAGATTCCATCGCGGATCAGCTCGGCGAGGGCGCCGGCAATCTGAGACACTTGTCGGACCTCGACGAACGGCTCATGCTCGCCAGGAAGCACGACCCCGGTCTGCAAGCAGTGATCGTGGCGACTGTCATGAACTTACGCATGCGCTTCGGAGACGAGGCTGTGTTCCAGCTCCTCCGGCAGTGCAGCCAGTCTTCGTTTGATTCTGTGACGCGCATGGTCCTTCATGAGCCTCTCCTGGACCTTGAGTCGTGGTGGCGACTCAACCTGTTCCATCGGCCGGAGTGAGACGGCGTGCACATTTCGCGCCGGCACTCGTTCGGTTGTACGATTCGGAGACGAAGAAGCCGCGGCGGCCGGGTGCAAGGCAGCCCTCGGTTCGCACATGACCGCTGCGAACTGACTCTCTTCACATTTCGAGGATGCCGTGAACTTCCTACAGTTGCCGGCTGTGAAAGTCGCGTCTGCCTTTGCAGGAGGCATCCTCTTTGCGCACTCTTTCCCTTCCATCCCTCCCCTTGGGCTTATCCTTGTCGGCGCTGCGTTCGCCTTGCTCGGATGCTTCTTTGCCGTCTCTTCGCGTCATTCGGCTCGTAGGACCTTCTTGCTCCGTGATGCACTCCTCCTTGCCTCGGTTGTCTCCGCTGGTGCTCTCTTCCACCTGAACGATTGCGCCTCACCCGAATCAAGCTCTCTCTACAGGCTCGCCCGCGGTGAAATCAGCGAGAGAAGAACTGCACAGAGCACGAAGACCCGCTGGATCACGGCGGTCGGGTCTATGAGAGGGTGGCCGGACTACTCCCCGTCGAGAGTCTCGTTCGATTTCGCCGTGGACAGTTTCCTGGCCGGCGGGCGGTGGGAACATGGGGGAGGCACGCTCCTTGCATTTCTCCGGACAACGGACGACGAGGACTCGGTTCATTGGGTGAGGAGCCTCAGACCCGGGCGCGTCTACGAGATCTCGGGAACGCTTGCGGCACCGAAAAGGGAAGGGAACCCGGGAGAGCTTGACTACGCAGGTTACCTGAAGGTGCGCGGCGTCGCGGGGATTCTGCGGTTTAGAGAGGGGGACATCCGTATCCGCGGTGCCGAGTCGGGCGGAACGGTACTCGCCCCGGCGGCGAGAGCGATGCACGAGTGGGCGAACGAGAAACTCGATGTCCTCGTCGGCGGAGACGAAGGGAACCTCTTGAAGGGACTCCTGCTTGGCTACCGGAGCGAGATCTCCCGGCCTCTGCAGACCGCCTTTGTGAACGCGGGTGTCGTCCACATCCTCGCGGTATCGGGATTCAATGTTGCGATCATCGCGGGGATCATCTTTTCGCTCCTTGACCTCTTCCGGCTGGGGAGCGTCCCGAAGGGTCTCATCACGATTGTGTCGCTCATATTCTACGTCATGCTTGTCGGAGCTTCTCCCTCGGCTGTGCGCGCCGGGATCATGGGATCGGCGGTCCTCATTGCGTCATTCATACCGCGAGGGATAAGCCCTCTTAACAGCATCGCGGCTGCCGCCCTTATTATCCTTGTTGCCGACACGTTCAGTCTCTTCGATGTGAGTTTCCT
>PEWR01000114.1:28490-40487 GCA_002779395.1 Ignavibacteriales bacterium CG07_land_8_20_14_0_80_59_12 | reverse complement strand
CCGCATCCGGCGGAGCATCAGGTCGCTGTGCGAAACCGACCTCGCGTTGAAGTCGAGCCGGGCCGACCCGAAGCTCCTCATGACCGTGCTCATCTACGATTTGCTCCGGTAGCTGCCGTATCGCGGCATCACCTCCGCCCTTCGACAGGCGGGCGGATGTCTCGAACCGCTGTCCGTGGGCGTACCTCTTCATAGCTGGTTCTTCAGTCGGCGAGACAAACATGGGATTTCGCTGCGGAATTGTCGGACTTCCTAACGTCGGCAAGTCCACCATCTTCAATGCCCTCACATCGGGCGGTGCAGCGGTTGCGAACTACCCCTTCTGCACCATCGAACCGAACGTCGGGATCGTTCCTGTCCCCGACAGACGGCTCGAGAGGCTGGCCGAGATCATCCGACCGGCGAACGTGATTCCAACGACAATCGAGTTCGTCGACATCGCGGGACTCGTGAAGGGGGCAAGCCGGGGTGAAGGCCTCGGCAACCAGTTCCTCGGCCACATCAGAGAGGTCGACGCAATCGCACACATCGTTCGCTGCTTCGAGGATGAGAATGTCGTCCACGTCGACGGGAAGGTCGATCCGCTCCGCGACATCGAGGTTGTCGAGACCGAGCTCGTCCTGAAGGACCTGGAGACGGTCGAACGGAAGCTGGCTGAGATTGAGCGGAGAGCGAAGAGCGGCGATGAGAAAGCGGCGGACGAACACGAGATCGGCGCACGGCTTCGCGTCCACCTCACGCAGGGTCGGCTGGCGCAATCGTACCAGCGGACGCGGGAGACGGCTCCGATCATCCGTCAGCTTCACCTTTTGACAGACAAGCCCGTGATGTATATTTGTAACGTCGGCGAACAGGACCTTCAAGCCGAGCCTGCTGTGCTCGCCTTTGTTCGCGCCCACGCCGCGAAGGAAGGCTCACGGGTAGTCACTCTGTCCGCGAAGATAGAGGCGGAGATCGCAGAGCTTCCGCCGGCCGAGAGGGATACGTTCCTGAAGGAATTGGGGTTTGCCGAATCCGGCCTCGAGCGGGTCATCCACGAAGGGTACACGCTGCTGGATCTTGTCACGTTCTTCACGACCGGGCCGAAGGAAGTTCGCGCATGGACAGTCCGACGGGGAACCACAGCGCCGCAGGCGGCCGGCATCATCCACACCGATTTTGAGAAAGGGTTCATCAGGGCTGAGATCATGAAGTTCGATGTTCTCGGTCAGTTCGGCTCGGAGCAGGCGGTGCGCGATCACGGCCTCCTCCACATCGAGGGGCGCGAGTACATCATGCAGGACGGCGATGTTGTACATTTCCGTTTCAACGTGTAAGCGATCCCATCACGCGGGCTGGAGGCTGCGATGCACACAGTGACGCTCCTTGCCGGCGACGGAATCGGGCCTGAAATCACGCGGGCTGCCCTCGACGTCATCGTCACGACGAACCTTTTCGGGGACATTCTTTCCGATCTCGCCTCGGGGCTCGTCGGCGGACTTGGCCTCACCGCGGACCTCCACCCGGAGACGCCCGTCGGGACACGTGAGATGGGGGAGGCAATTGCAGAGAGAGTCTGACGCCACTCTGACGGAGAATCAATGGGAAATAGGGGAAAGTCACCGCTCTTCATCATCTTCACGACAATCTTCGTCGACCTCATCGGATTCGGCATCGTGCTCCCACTTCTCCCCTTCTACGCAGAGTACTTCGGAGCGCCTCCGTACCAGATAGGCCTTCTCGTCGCATCCTTCTCCCTCATGCAGTTCCTCTTCACACCCCTCTGGGGCCGGCTGTCGGACCGCTACGGCCGCCGGCCGATCATCCTCATGAGCCTTGTCGCGTCCTCCGTGTCGTACCTCGCTTTCGGATTCGCGACGTCCCTCTTCGTCCTGTTCCTCTCGAGGATCTTCGCGGGTATCGCGTCCGCTTCGATCTCTGCGGCGCAGGCCTACATCTCGGATGTGACGACAACTGAGACACGGGCGAAGGGAATGGGGATCGTCGGAGCGGCATTTGGACTCGGCTTCATATTCGGACCGATCCTCGGGGGCCTCCTGAGCGAGCCGGGGGCAATCTTCCACTTCGTTAGCATTGCGTACTCGTCCATCGGAAGCCTCCTCGGGCATCCGAAGCTTCTCGGCTCACACTGGCTCGAGGTGACTGGGAAGTCGTTCGGCGCACTCCCCCGGTACGATGTCCCCGCGTACTTCGCTTCACTCCTCTGTCTCGCGAACGCGGGCCTCGCCTACTTCAGGCTTCCGGAATCATTGCACAGAGCGGAAAGGAACGAGGTCGCGCGACAGCGTGCCTTCAGCATCCGAAGCTTCATCAACGCACTCTCGCACCCCCATGTAGGCGTTCTCATCCTCCTCTACTTCCTTATCACCTTCGCGACCGCAATCACCTACGCAACGTTCCCGCTCTTCTTCAAAGAGACGCTGAAGGTGGGAACCGTGGAGAACGGCTATCTTCTCACTTACCTCGGCTTCATCGGAGTCATCGTGCAGGGGGACCTCATCGGATACGTCGTACAGCTCCTCGGCGAACGGATCCCCGTTGTCATCGGGATTGCCATCACCACCGGAGGGTTCATCCTCCTCACCCTGTTCACGGGATGGACGTCAGTCCTGCTCTCACTCGCGCTCATGGGTGTGGGACAGGGGATTGCGGCGCCGAACATCCTCAGCCTCGTAACGAAGTTCACCACCGCGACAGAGCACGGCGGGATTCTCGGCGTCAACGCGTCGCTCTCCAGCCTCGCACGCGTCCTCGGCCCCGTGTGGGGAGGTGCCGCCTACAGCTATTGGGGCATGCATTCCCCCTTCTTCACCGGGGCCGTGGTGCTTGGAATGACGTTCCTCCTGAGCTTCCGCGTGCTCCACGAGCGGTACGACACCGTGCCGGGCGAGGCGTCGATCGGAGAAGAGGCAGGCGAATAGGCCGGATATGAGAATCGGGTCGATCACGCTCGAACAACCGCTCCTGCTTGCACCGATGGAGGACGTGACGGACATTGCGTTCCGCCTCATCTGCAAGCGGAACGGAGCCGACGTTGTCTACACGGAGTTCGTGAACGCCGAAGGGCTCGTACGTGACTCGATGAGCACGCTGAGGAAGCTCACCATTCTCGACGAGGAGCGGCCCATCGGCATCCAGATCTACGGCGCCGAAATCCCGTCGATGGTGCGCGCAGCGAGCATTGCCGAGGGCGCTTCGCCCGAACTCATCGATATCAATGCGGGCTGCTGGGTGAAGGATGTGGCGCTTCGCGGCGCCGGAGCAGGGCTCCTGCAAGACCCCGACAAGATGGAAGCGATGGTCCGCGCCGTCGTCCAGGCCGTGTCACTCCCCGTGACCGTGAAGACCCGCCTCGGCTGGGACGAGTCGTCTATCAACATCGTCGACATTGCGAAACGCGTCGAGGCAGCGGGTGCTGCGGCGCTGACCATTCACTGTCGGACGAGGACGCAGGGCTTGAGGGGTGTCGTCAATTACTCCCACATACCGGAGGTCAAACGGGCGGTAAGCATCCCCGTCTTTGTGAACGGCGATGTGAGAACGCCGGAGGACGCGAAACGGGTCTTCAAGGAAACAGGCTGCGACGGTGTCATGATCGGGCGGGGCGCAATAGAGAATCCCTGGCTCTTTCAACAGACGAAGTATTTCCTGACGACGGGGAATAAGCTCCCTCCCCCGACACTCAATGAGCGGGTCCGCCTCTTCCTCGAGCATGTGGGGCTTTCAGTATCGCTCAAGGGGGAGCGGAAGGGCGTGATCGAGCTCAGGAAGCACTTCAGCGGATATCTCCACGGAATCCCGAACGTGGCACGGTTCCGTTCCGAGCTCATGACCATCGTCGACCGGCAGCAGCTCACGGAGAGGCTCCTCGAATTCCGGGACCGCACCGAGCCCGTTGGGACGCCGCTTTCGTAATGTCCCGCCTCTCTCTTCTCTGAACCGCCTCCTCCCTGCATACGGGTCCCGCCGCGCGTTCAGCCTGCAAACGCTTCCTTGTTTCTCTTTCACCCGTTGGGTAATTTCGTTCGCAAGGCGAACAGGGAGATGGCAATGAACAAGAAAGACGTCGCTCACCTCCTCGAAGAGATCGGGACACTCCTCGAACTGAAGAACGAGAATCCCTTCAAAGTCCGCGCCTACCACAACGCCGCGCGCATCATCAACGGGCTGATCGAGAACCTCGAAGAGCTCGTCGCAAACGGCCAGCTCCGGTCCATCAAGGGAATTGGCGAGGGGCTCGCCGAGAAGATCACCGAGTTCGTCCGGACCGGACGGCTCCCCTACTACGAAGAGCTGAAGAAGTCCCTTCCCCCGGGACTCGAGGAGATGCTCGCTATCCCCGGACTCGGGCCGAAGCGAATCAAGGCTCTCTACGACACGCTCGACATCAGCATGATCGGAGAGCTGGAATACGCGTGTCACGAGAACCGCCTCCTCGACCTTGAAGGATTCGGGATCAAGATGCAGGAGAACATCCTCAAAGGGATCGAGCAGGTACGACGGCACAGCGAGAAGCACCTCTTCCCTACCGCGCTCGAGGCGGCGGAGTCGCTCCTTAGCGAGATTTCCCGCCTGAAAGGAGTCATCCGCTCAGGCATAGGCGGCAGTCTCCGGCGGAGGAAGGAAGTGATCGGCGATATCGACATCCTCGTCAGCGCAAGGCCCGCGGAAGCGCCCGCCATCATCGAGGCGTTCGCCTCGCACCCCGACGTGGAGCACGTCACCGCAAAAGGGGAAACAAAGTCGAGCGTTCATCTGAAGAGCGGAATCAACGCGGACCTTCGCGTCATCAACGACAAAGAGTACCCGTTTGCGCTCCACTACTTCACGGGGAGCAAAGAGCACAACATCGCGATGCGCTCCCTCGCGAAGAAGCGCGGGATCAAGATGAACGAGTACGGACTCTTTCGCGAACCCTCCGACAAACTCATCCCGTGCGCCGACGAGGAGGGGATATTCCGCCTGCTCGGGATGTCCTACATCCCCCCGGAGCTCCGTGAGGACATGGGGGAGATCGACGCGGCCATCGCCGGACGGCTGCCGGAGCTCGTCGAAAACAACGACCTCCGTGGCACGTTCCACTGCCACACGAAATACAGCGACGGCGTGAACACCGTCGGACAGATGGCGGCCGCAGCGAGGGTGCTCAGCTGGGAGTACCTCGGGATCGCCGATCACAGCCAGTCCGCCGCATACGCAAACGGGCTCGACGCCGCGCGCGTGAAGACCCAGTGGAAGGAGATCGATGCGTTCAATGGAACGTCAAAGGGATTCCGGGTCTTCAAGGGGACCGAGACCGACATCCTCCCGGACGGAACCCTCGACTTTCCCGACAAAGTCCTCTCCGGGTTCGACTACGTCGTGATCTCAGTCCACAGCAAGTTCAAGATATCCGAAGCGGACATGACGAAGCGGATCATCAAGGCATTGAAGAACAAGTACGCGACGATGGTCGGCCACCTCACGGGGCGGCTTCTCCTGTCCCGCGAGCCGTACCCCGTCGACGTCCAGGCAGTGATCGACGCCGCCGCGGATTACGGGAAGATGATCGAGATCAACGCACATCCCCTGCGGCTCGACCTCGACTGGCGTTGGTGCAGGTACGCGAAGGAGAAAGGGATCCTTCTTCCCATCAACCCCGACGCACACAACACGGACGGGCTGCGTGATACGTGGTATGGGGTCGGGACTGCGCGAAAGGGATGGCTTGAGAAAAAGGATGTCCTCAACACTTTCACCGCCGCACAGGTCGAGAAGCGGTTCGAGAGCATTCACCAATAGCCCGCTGCATGCTCGTGCAAGAGAAGATGCCGGTCAAAGAGCGCCCTGAGTTCGAACCCGACGAACGAGCGGCATGCTGCGTGCGGCTCCGCGGCGACGTCAGTATTGGAACCGCATACTGAGGAGAGCTATGAAAAAAGAGACATCTGCGAAGAAGGCGTGGGATCACGAAACTCCGGAGCAGCTTCGCTCTCGGGCGGCGGAGATTGTCAGACGATTGAAGAAAGCGTACCCTCATCCGCAAATTGCGCTCCGCTTCAACAATCCGCTCGAGCTCCTCGTTGCGACGATTCTCTCCGCACAGTGCACCGACGAGCGTGTCAACATGGTGACGGAGACTCTCTTCAGGAAATACAGGTCGGCGCGAGACTATGCGGGCGCGAACCCCATCGAGTTTGAGCAGGAGATCAAATCCACCGGGTTCTTCCGGAACAAGACGAAATCCGTCCTCGGCGCCTGCAAGGTGATTGTGGAGAATTTCGGGGGGAAGGTGCCGGACTCGATGGACGACCTCTTGACCCTCCCGGGCGTCGGGCGAAAAACCGCGAACGTGGTCCTCGAGAACGGGTACGGCACCGCTTCCGGCATCGTCGTTGACACTCATGTGAAGCGCGTGGCGGAGCGGCTTCGCCTCTCGGAGGAGAGCGACCCGGACAAGATCGAAACCGGCTTGATGAAGCTCGTGCCAAAGCGATCGTGGATAGACTTCGGGAAGCAGATGATCTGCCACGGGAGGAGGATCTGTCATGCGAGGAGACCGAAGTGCGGCGAGTGTGTCCTCAACGACATCTGTCCGTCATCCACCCTCGCTCTGTCTCCCTCGTCGATTCAGACTGCTGTCAGGTCAACCGACAGACTCAGAAGCGGAGATTGAGCGAAAGCATCGCCCCGCCGGGGATGAGCGAGACCGATGCCTCGGGCTCCAAAGGCCTGCTCGCCGTGTAAAGTGCCTCACCGACCGCGAAGACGTGGGTCACAGCCGCGAGCACGAGGAACGCAGGCTCGCGCGGTGTGGACTGTGAGAAGTAGTACGTCAGGCTTCCCGCCCATACTCCAAGGGTGACCACGCCCCGAAAGTAATTCCCGTTGTAGATTTGTCCGGCCCCGGGAAGAAGGAGCGAAAAGAAGCCCGCGTCCGCGGCGCTGCCGCGGGTACGGACAGGTACAAGCCGTCCGCCTTCCCTCGTTACCACCGCCGCGATCTCCCCTCTTGGCGGTTCGGTGCGTGGTTTCAGAGCGACCGGAGGCGAGCCGACGTGCACTCCATTGAGCGAATCGATGTCCCTCATCGCAATCGGGATATCTCCCCCGCTTGTCCCGATGACAATCAACTTCGACCCGCCTTCGATGATCCTCCCTTCAACGACATCGCCGCTCGTAAGAACAAGCCGGGCGCGGGCGGATGACGCCGAGGCGGACGCGGGCCTCTTCTGTACCACCTTGAAGGCAGGAATGAAGCCGCTGTTCGGCACCTCAAGCTCGCCTTCCGTTACGTACCTGTGGGTCTGATCCGCTTCCCGTCCCAGGGAATCAACGACGACGCTCTCGATGGCCGTTGTCGGCACAGCGAGTACCTTGGCGTCTGGGTATTCAACCGGCCGCTGGATGTACACAAGCGTGTCGGGCCGGACTATCGCCCTCCCGTGGATGACGCGGCCGTTCTTCAGCTGGATCGTCACCTGCGAAACGGCCGGCACTGCGCCGAGCAGGAAGAGGACAATCGGGATAAGCCGGCTTCTCTTCATCGGGAGTCCCTCTGGGTGAATGCGTCGTAGATAATTCGCGAAGCGCGCGCGACGGCCAGGACCGCCCGGTTGTCGACGGTCTCGCTTGTGTCGGTGGAGTTGTCGGCAAAGATCGCGTACGCGTACCGCGTCGCGGGGGAAGAGACAATACCGACGTCGACCTTCGTCTCGCTCACCCACCCTGTCTTGTTCGCAACAACGATCTGTTCTCCCTCCTTCATCCGTTCATACGGAAGCATCCGCGCTGCCATGGTGACGTCCTGCTGGTTCTTCATAATATCAAACATCTGCCGGCTGCTCGCAGAGTCGACCGCCGTTCCAGCTGTGATTCGTTCGAGGAGAAGGAGCATATCCGCGGGTGTGGAGACGCCGATCCCGTAGCGGATTGACTCGGGGGTCTTCTTTTTCGTCTTCCATGACATCACTTTGTTAAGAAGATGCGTGTGCTTCAGCCCGAAGCGCTCCATGAGTGAATTGACGGCAGCAAGCCTTGCGTCGTGTTCAGGTGCGAACGTGTCGATAACAAGATTCGTCGCAGTGTTATCGCTCAGCACAATCATGAGCATGGCTGCGTCAATGAGCTTCAACTTTGCATCACCGGAGAAGAACTGTAGAACGCCAGAGCCGCCGTACTTCAGACTGTCGGTGAGACTGACGGTGTCATCCGGATGGAGTGCCCCGGTGCGGAACTTGTCGAAGAGTGCGACAAGGACCGGGAGCTTGATGACACTGGCGGTCGGGAAGAGGGAATCCGCGTCGACGAGGATCGTTCGTCCGGTCTTGAGGTCCCTCGCGGCGACGCCGATGCGGCCGCCGAAAGTGCCGGCGAGCGCGGCAATCGACTCTTCGAGCGTGTCGGTCCGCTCGGCGGGGTCCTGCCCAGCGCGGATGCCGGCCGCCAGAGCCGCCGAGACGACAAGGATCAGCACAGCTCGCTTCACTGAGGTCTTCCCTTCCAAGCCGGCAGATTGTCGATGAAGCTGTGTGCAGAACGCTCGGCATCCCGGCGCTTCAGTCCCTTCCTCTCCATGAAGGCCTCAACGGTCAGTTCAAACACCTCGTGGTACAACTTGAACGAGCCGTCGGCGTTGGTGCAGTAGACACAACGCGGTACGGTCGGATCCGACGCTCCGTGGTCTTTCGGCGAACGCATCGGGAAGCCGCAGCTCTCGCAAACGACGACATCCGCTTTCACGGCAACCTGCTCAAGTGTGGAATGCGGGCCGGAACCTCATCCTGACCGCAATCCGAATTTACTAATTCCGAATGCCTTTTCATAATATGTCCCCCCTCCAACCTGTCCTTCCCCCACAAGGGGGGAAGGGACGTGGCGCCGGACTATCTCGATGTCGAGTACGTGACGCTTTTCGCCCGACATCGGGGGCGATTCACGAATCGCCCATACACCGGAACATGCGACAGACTCGGACACGGGCGAGGCATGCCTCGCCCCTACAAGCAATATGCCGGTGCAACAAATGAGAGGGCAGATGCCGTTCGTGTTGGGAATCCCGATTGAGGTGTAGGAATTCCCCGCATGATTCGAAGAGCGAATCCGGAGCCGACGCCGCGCGCCGATGTAACTCATGATTTCCCCTAATGTTATGATACGCGCGTTCCCCAACGAATCCCGGCACGAGCTTTGCAAATCCGGCAGCTTTAGAGGCTCCTCCACCAGAGGAGCCAAGCGCTCTCAAGCGAAGGAGGTACATCATGTTTGACCTTGGCGATCCGAAGACTTCCTGGCTAACGGCTAGGTTTGCAATAAAAGCGTACACCCGTTAGGGTTGTTAAGAAGCTGTCCTTTAGTGTGGTAGATTGTAGTGAGCTACCCACTGACTAATGGAGAAAGGACGGCCTGTTCTTTGACACGACAAGAAGCTGCACGACTCTTTGCCGAAGTGCATCGTTTGCACCGACTCGGCAGGAACAACAGCGTGATTGCCGAGGTACTGGGTGTTCGCCGAGCCACCGTTGTCACTTGGCTGAAAGCAACGAGCTATGGCGACCAGGGGGTTGGAAATCAGGGTGACCTCGCAAACATTTCGATCCTAGCGTCTCCAAGCGCGTCTGCCGGATCAAGAGGATCGCCTCGAGCACAAGTATCTTTCCGGCAGTGAGTATGTCCAAATGGATTGCTGCAGGCTGTATCCAGAAGACGAGAAGCCTTCCATCTGGTACATCGACCACGTCGTTCGCCAGGCTGGACTTCAAGCCAGGAAGCCCAAGAGCAAGCGTCGTGGCGGATTGGTCTACTTACCTGTCGAAGAAGTGGATCGTGAAAACAAACGCTTCAACGCAGAGGGCCGAGAGTTCTTCCAGTTTCGCTACAAAGCCCTGGCTCAGCAATATCAAACGCGGTGTCTTCTGCCGTCGCGAAAGATAGAGACCGAGCAGCTGCGTAGTCGCCGTAACAAGAAGATCAGCTTCATCCGATTTGTCGGACCCAGTACTGACGAACCGAGAGCCCACATTACCGTGATGAATCAACGAGTCTATCTGCCAGAGGCCTATACGCATCAGTTCGTGTTTGCTACCTGGGACCTACAAGCCCAGCAGCTTGCCGTTGTGTCTGAATTTCAAGGAACAGTAACCTCACTATTGCGCATCCCCTTCAAAATCAATGAATGAGGGGTGTACGCTTTTATACCAAAGTTAGCAGAATAACAACCAACAAAATGTTCAGACCAACGTGAGGACGCAGTGCATTTCCATGACCAAGAAGGGAACTCGTTGTAAGAGACAAGCAATGTCGGGCTCGCAGTATTGTTGGCAGCATCGTTGATGACTAACGGATTCCATTCTCAGTGGCGGCGACCGATGCCGGGTGGGCGAAGCTTCGTTGAAGGCAGGGAACGGTACATACTCGCCCTTCTCCTTTCTGTTGCTGCATGCGCAGCAGGCGTTGCGTTGTACCACATCGACAGGCATGTTTTCCTGTATTTCGGTGACGCGGCGTCGCACATCGTCAAGGCCCGTCAATTCGTGGATTCACAACGTCCAGGTATCCATAACATCGGGCCTGTCTGGCTACCCCTTCCGCATATTTTGCTCCTCCCGTTCGCAGCGAGGGATGGCCTCTTCTCCTCGGGCATTGCTGGACCAGTCGTGGGCATTCCCTGCTTCGTGGGCACAGGACTCTTGCTATTCTCGATGGTCTGTACACTCACTGGATCACGCCCAATTGCGTTTCTCAGTGCCTGCCTATTTGGGCTGAACCCAAATGTTATTTACATGGCACTGACCCCAATGAGTGAGCCAAGCCTCTTGTTCTTTGTCACGCTCGGAGGGTATGCACTTCTCCGGTGGTCACACACAGGCGCTGACCGGTGGCTTCTGCTGTGCGCCGTCGCCGTCATGTTGGCGACGCTCTGCCGTTATGAAGCCTGGCTCCTCGCGCCGTTCGTCTCGTTCGTGGCAGCATTTAAGGGAATCTCCATTGAGAGGGAAACCGGAAGAAGTGCTGCGGTGGTTCGGAAGCTCCTCGTCGCCGCACTCTGCTGGGCGGGCATAGTGTTCTGGCTCTGGTGGAACCAAGCGCAGTATGCCGACGCTCTTGATTTCGCTCATGGCACATACTCCGCCGTTCCGACCGCTTCCCGTGAGTATCTGCAGTACCAGAATCAGCTTTCAGTGCTCGGTACTGCTGTCCTAAACATCTTCGGTCCGGTGCCGCTCTTCGCCTGCGCAATTGCGGTCCTCCGCCTCCGGCGCATGGCTGCTGAGCAACGGCGTCCGTTGCTATTGCTCCTCCTGTTTCTTGGTCTTCCTCCGCTCTCCACGCTCATCGCCGTTTTGGCGGGGTTCGTCCAAGTCGACCAATGGTGGTGGAATTGGAGGTACGTGCTGACACTGGGCCTTGTGCTGTCGGTTGCGTCCGCAATTGGCCTCTCCGAGTTCTTCGGCAGAGTGCGGTCTGCGTCTGCGCGCAGCGTGGCGGTTGCATGCTTTCTTGGCATGCCTCTTGTCCAGATCATCGTACCGTCGGTGGGCGTGGCAACATTCGAGGACGCAGCCAAGTGTTTCGACCGGGACGCAAACACGCTGGGAGAGCGACTACAGTCCACGTACAAGGGAGGCTCCATTGCATTGCTAACGGGAGAAGGTCAGGGACAACGGATCATGGTGTCCAGCTGCCTGCTACCACTCGAGAGATTTCACATGAACTACAATTGCGACGAGAAGCGGTTCCGGGCACCGCTCTGGGCGTCCTACCAATATGTGGTCATAGGGGAGGACCCGGCGCCAGAGTCCGACCAGTTTGTCGATTACTGGCTCTCCCACAGGGAGTTGCTACTGCGGTACTATCACGTTCTTCTGGAGGACAGTCATTATGTCCTCATGGAACGCAAGATGAGCGACCCGATGGGGAAGATAGAGTAAGGCGCCCTGGCCCGAACTTTCGACTTTGCGAAACTCCTGCGGGTGTGGGAGATGGCGTTCTGAGGCCGTATTGGCGAAGAGCGCTGCT
>PEWR01000114.1:512-28476 GCA_002779395.1 Ignavibacteriales bacterium CG07_land_8_20_14_0_80_59_12 | reverse complement strand
ACATAGCATATACTGACATCCCTACCGTTTCACTACACAACGGCAGAGCGAGCACTCTGACACTTGACATTGGGCTTGGTTCTTCGTATAATCCGTGTGCAATCTTCTGCCTACGCTCTGTGGGCAGATCTTACCTGCTCCAAGGCCCTGAAGACGTACCAGAGACCTGCTTTCTCCGCTTCCGTTGGGCATAGATACGACGATTCCAGGGAGGTGATGCATGAACGCTCGCCCGATTGTCTTCCTTGTCCTTCTTCTTGCCGTCCCAGCCCTGCTTCTCTCACAGACTTGCCTGGTTTCGAAGACAGGTGAGACTGTCCTCAGAGTCGAAGTCCTCAACAGATGCGACCAGCCATATTCTGGCCTTCGACTTCGTCTTGCCGCGGGTTCCCCCGCCTGGCTTGTGGGTAAACAGGGCCCGACGTCGGATGCACCTGCCTACGTAGGAGAGAAGGTTCCTCTGAGAAACCACCCTAGTCTCAGTCTCCTGCTCAGTGTCAGCGATTCCACGCTGACGGCTCCGGCAGTCGTGGTGCTGGAATTGCTTTCCGGGGACAGAGTGATCGGGACCTTCCCGGTAGCAATGCATTTCACCCCGGCTTCCACGACAAGTGGTTCACTGAGGAAGCCTCTGTCCACTGAGCAGACATCAGCGAGCGTGGAGGAGGAAGTGCCTGAGGCGATCCCAGCGGAGTTCGCACTTCGCCAGAACTATCCCAACCCGTTCAACCCTACCACTATCATCGACTATGATCTCCCGCTGGCTGGCAGGGTAACGATCAGGATATTCGATCTCCTTGGAGAGGAAATCAGGACCCTCCTCGACGGAGAGAGGCCTGCTGGGTACCATCGCATCGTCTGGGATGGGAAAACGAATGCGGGCAAGACCGCCGGCACGGGTGTCTACTTCTACCGGCTTACCACAGGGAACCATGCAAGCACGCGCAAGATGTTGATCCTCCACTGACAGTTGAAACTTGGGGGCGACGTTCTGGTCAGCATGGGAGAAACCGAAATGCGACGAATCATCTTCCCCGCTCTCGTGGTCATGTTCACCGCTGTTACTCTGTACGCCCAGGTCCAACTTCCCACATCCAGCATCAGGGGAAATGTCGGTGTGTTTATCGAGCCTCAGATTGACACCTCTAGACTGGATCCCTATCGCGAGGTCATCAATCAGTATCCAGGTACTCTCCAAGCAGCCGAGGCGCAATTGGCCATCGGGATGGTCTACTACGATGGGAGGGCCTACAGCGGTTCGATGCGCGAGTTCAAGAAGGTTCTCGGCGATTACCCTGTGTTTCCGGTGACCGACGACGCCGAGTACTACATTGCGCGCAGCCACTCGAAGCTCCATCAGGATTCGCTGGCGATTGAGGAAGCCAGAAAGGTCGTGACGCTCTATCCGAACAGCGAGTGGGTGGATGAGTCATTGAATCTGATCGGATGGAGTAGATACATACAGGAGCGTTACGCGGATGCGATCGCGGAGTTCAGAAACATCATGGATCACTATCCTGCATGCAAGTACCGGGACGATGCATGGATGATGATCGGCAAATCGTACAAGCGACTCGGCAGATACGATGATGCCATCAATGCCTTCAGCAAGCCTATCACCGATTTCCCGCCATCCAACCATCAGAACGAAGCGCAGCTTGAGATTGGCGTCATCCGGATGAAGGTCGCTCAGTATGACACGGCGATGGTTGAGCTCCAGAAGGTCATCGATCTGTATCCGAGCCTGAAGGGGAAATCGAAGGCGCAGTACGAGATTGCATCGATATGGTTTATCAAGGGTGACAAGAGAAGAGCAGCGGCAGAGTTCCAGAAGATCATTGACCTCTACCCCAATGAGCAGGTGGCGTCGTACGCAGCATTCCGAGTGGGGTACTGCCTGATGGGGTTGAAAGAATACGAGAGTGCCATCAAGCAATTCGAGAAAACGGAGGAGTCGTACAAGGACTTCTCGCAGAAGGACTGGCTCTTGTACTTTACAGGGAAATGCTTGCATGAGCTTGGACGAACCCAGGAGGGCAATACGTATCTTCAACGGTTGATAAGCGAATATAAAGGGAGTTCTCTGGTCACCGCTGCAAAGAGACTCTTGGGAATGTAGTTGAGTGTTGCCACCGCAGAGGATGTGACCCGAAAAGCGGATTCGTTCTCACTGCAGCAGTGGTAGCCCCTGCCAACTCGGTGAATCCGACGGAGGCCGCGTATCATCAGGCGGTGCTTGATGCGACCGGCAAGCCGAGCGGTGTCTACTACTGTCGCATGCAGGTCGGCTCATTCCTGCAGACAAGAACCATGTTGCTTTTGCGATGAGTGGGAGGATCATCTACTGAGGTGACGAGACACGAATGCCATGAATCGTCCTGAGCACACACGCTACGCCATCCGGTTACCGTACCTCCTCATCGGCGCTCTCTGCCTGTCCTGGTTCTCCTGCCATGAGGAGCCTCCCCTGAGTCCGCCTTCCGGCACTCCTCGGCCACGTACGCCGCGCTTTGCGATCGCCCCTCAGCACGATATTCCCTGGCCGAGTCTGGCAAACTCGCCTTGGCCAATGGCACAACATGACCCGCAGCGAACGGGAAGATCACCCTATCAAGGCCCCCAAGCGGGTCAAATAGAGTGGGTGCTGAAGATTGGCGACATCACACCATCCGTTGCTCTGGGACCTGACGGGACAATCTACTGCGCCGTGATGACTCGGGCGATTGATTCCATAGGCTTGTACGCAATCGCACCTCAGGGAACAATAAAATGGATCTTTCGGATTCCTGCGACGCTGTACAACGCACCTCTTGTTGCTGCCGATGGCACTATCTACATCGGTGCAGCCGACAACAGGATGTACGCAGTAAATCCGGACGGCACCTTGAAATGGCGGTTCCCGACCGACAGCAGGATTTATCTCGATGGAAGTGTCTTGGGACTGGATGGGACTCTGTATTTTGTATCAAACAAGGGAACTTTGTATGCTCTGAACTTAAACGGAACACTCAAGTGGCAGCTATTTGTCGATTACGGTTTTGCGGGTGGTTCTCCAACTTCGCTATCAATGTCACCTGACGGAACAACTCTGTACGTGGGTGGAGGCGTGAACGTAAATCGAGTTGTCAAGAGGGGACTCTATGCAGTGAGCACACATGGAGCCGTCCAGTGGTCGGATTCGCTCAGGGGCAAGATGGCACTCTCACCACTCGTTGATTCGGATGGGAACATCTACGTAGTGACCGACTCGGTGACATACTCGTTCAACCCCGATGGGAGCATTAGATGGACCTATCAAGGCCCGCGCGGGGTCGGTCTCAATCATCCCACAATGGACAGGAATGGCAACCTGTACTTCCTGGTAGAAAGTTATAGTGCCGGGGGATGGTATATCTACTGCCTCGACTACGCCGGCCAGCTGCGATGGAAAGCCCTGATTCCGGAGAGATGGTTCGGTGTGTCGCTTGTGAACGACGCTGATGGCACAGTGTACGTGGGGGGTACTGGTGGGGCAGATGGAGGAAGGAACATCTACGCGGTTAGCAACGGATCCATCAAATGGCAAATACCGCTAAACGGCGATCCTGCTCTCAACTGTCCAGCAATCGACAGGAATGGACATCTCTATCTTCCAACGACTTCGGCTCCCAATGTTCACAAGGGAGAGAGACTCTACAAGATAAAATAGGGGAACGAGACCGTCGGACCGTTTCGAGGGGTGCCTAAATGTCAGGCTCTGGCAGTCCGTCTGGGTTACATAGCGAGAGACAAATTGGGAGAAGTGAAGGAAGTGAAAGGAGGCTCTGCGATGAAGACCTTGGCGATACTGATTCTGATCCTGGTCTGCGCTGCGATCTCAACTCAAGCCCAGGTCAATATCCTCTCTGCTCAGTATGAAGGGTTCATAGAGACAGAAAACACAGGTGGACGCACAATCTTGTTCCGCTTTGAGAGCCAATACAATTACCTTTGGGACAATCAGGACTCATGCAACTACGTTGAGAATGATGGATCAAACCCGGTGGATTCTTCATTTCGGGTATGTCCATCGAGGGCGACCACGCAGAAGTCGGAGCTTGGGACTACGACAATAACGCTGGTGGGGCACCGCAGTTCCGGTCTGGGCTCTACAAAATCTCCGTCACAACAGCTCCACAAACAGCCTATTTCCTCATTGACTACCGAAAATGCTGGGGTGCGGGCGGTCCTGGTGACACGCATGTGACGTATAACTACCAGCAAGACAAGTTCTACAAGGACGGCTTCAACATCACTGGTCAGGTCGTAGATCCTCCAAACGAGGGCATTGGGACATCCTGCTTGAAGACTCCAATCACCGTGCAGAACGACTTTGGCGGCGGCACGGTTTCTGTGGGAGGGCAGAGCTATTCATCGCCCCGCGTTGATACCTTCTTTGTAGGTGTGGAAAGGAACATTGCTGCGATCAGCCCACAGACAATCGGCGGTTGGTCCTACTGTTTCTCCTCGTGGAGTGATAACTGCTCACAAGCAAGCCGTGACGTTACGCTGACCGTCGAGCAGGGTAAGACGACGTACACGACGAACTTCACACAGCTGCCGGCTCCTCCGTGGGGTTTGACTGCGAGTTGCGGCTTGCCCCACAAGATCGAGTTGACATGGTATGTCGATCCCCCTTCAGACGACTACGAGTGTTATGTGTACAGACGTCCCGCCGGGGGGACGACGTGGGAACTAGTCAACTCAGTCGAAGGCAATCCCGAGGGCGAATTCTACTACGAAGACTACCCACCTCAGAATTTCGCCATCGCGAATTTGTATTGGTACTGCATCACGGTCTACGTTCCCTCCCCCTGTGACTGTGAGGGTGCGTCCTCTGATTCTGCCCAGGGTCAGATTCTGTGCGAGTGGTGGGAATAGGATGAACCGGTTCTCGATGGGCAGTCCTGCAGTTGCGGCGTTTTGCTTTCGCTGGATTGTGTTGACATTCCTCGCCGCGGAGGCCTACGCGCTCCAGGATCCCTGGAGTTATCGTCTGAGACTGGAGAACCGCTCCGGGGGCAAGATCGAGATTGTCAGTGGGGGCAAGACAGCAGCACTTGGAGCAGTGGTGGTCCCTGCCAACTCGGTAAACACGAAGGGGTACCGAGACAGCGGAAGATCGCCGAGGGGAGAGGTCATCGCAACTGCGGCGAATGGGCTGCACATCAAGGTTGCTCAGAACACGAGCGATCCGGATTTCCCAGACGGGAGAGGCGTCCTGTTCAGCATTCTTCCGAGGGAGCTGGGGCTTGTTGGAGAATCCTATCAGTCGTACAAAGACACTTCTTCGAGCATCATCACAGACATCTCGGCGGGGACAACAATCTTTGCGGAAGAAGCGCCCTTCGTCGGGAGCAAGGTGTTCATCGAACTGGACAGTCGGCTCAAACCTTTACCCAGAGATTACCGTCCCCAAGAGGGAGACTTTATCGTCATTGAAATGGTTCCGCCCTCGAAAAAGGCGAGAGCGATAGAATTCGAGAACAGATTTGGGGGGCAGGTCAAGGTCGTATACGGTGGCAGGTCGAAGAAAGTAGTGGCGGTTGTATACAAGCCAGTGATGGGAACTGGAAGGTTCGATGGCTCTATCTATGTCGGGCAGAGCCGCGTCCGTGCGAACCATCATGGTGTGATTGATGTCTCAACCGTTCCGCGGGCCGACAAGCCATTCGACGGAGTCAAAGACAATCGTGGAGGCTTCCAGATCGTCCCGGCCTGTCACGCGATGGACGAGGAGATGCTGAAGGCACGGGAAGGAGGAACCCAGTGGATGGTCATCGGACCACCCAATGCGACTGATCCGCCGATTGATGGGACAGCACCGTTGTTCCGGGGATACATCCGCCCCGGTGACAGGGTGGAGTGCCGCATTGACGGCGGTAGCTGGGAACCCCTGCCCGAGCTCTACGGCAAGCTCGATGCGGCGTTCTCCCCGATGGATTTGATGGCATATTTCAAGGGAAAGGGAATTGATCGGACCGTAAGGTCAGGTTTGACACATCTGAGAATAGTCTTGCAGGGCGGCCCATAGTTTCTGGAAGGAACAGTTTGGAGCACGCGAGACTTCATCTGACATTCCGTGATTCAAGCCGTGGACGTTGTCCGACCATTGCTCAGGCAACAAAAAAAGACCCACTCACTCTGTGGGTCTTTTGCATTTGTTCCCTTGCAGTAGTTAGGATTTAATCTGACACATCCATATCTCGATTCCTTTACGCAGGAGGTGTCAGATGACAGATCGACCCCAATTCTCGGGGAGACAGGCACGGGTTGTACCTGTCCCGTGTCAGAGCCTTCCGGACAGTCAGGGGCTCATAGCCACATCATCAACAAAGAATCCCGACCAGCGATTGCCAGTCGGGATTCTGATTCTCTGGTAGCGGGGGCCGGAACTGCAAGTCGTAGCCGCTGCTGATTCTCAATTGTGAGTCTCTTCGTCATCTTGAAAGCAGGCTTGGACATCTTCCCTACGCGCGTATACTGTCCTCCGGGCTTCCAACAAACATTAACGGGGCCTAATGTTTAGCATTAACCCGACAGATATTTAACATTAACCCGACAAAGTGGGGTGCAGATTAGGGTTTGCCGCTGACCATGGCTTCTCCCCAAGTTGAGAATGGATTCGCCAGAATTGCGAATGAGCTCCTTGAGGCAATCTGCCAGCGTCGGTGCTCAGGGGCTCAGCTTCGCATTCTTCTGGCCGTCGTGAGGCTCACCTACGGATATAGCCGGAAGAGCGCTCGGATAGGGAACGGCCTCCTCGCGAAACTCACGGGGAGACATAAGCGGCAAGTGACACAGGATGTGAACCGGCTCATCGAGGCAGGCCTGCTTATCGAGGTGCAGCCCTGGGACAAGCGCAAGGGCCGGGAGCCCAGTCTGTGGCAAGAACCTCTACGTGGAGTGGGACGACCTCAACGAGCATCCCCGTTGCTCCGTGGGTCATCAAGACCTCTGGGAGCTGTACAACCAGGGAAACGAAACGAAGCTCTGCTTCGAGCATTTCACACGGCTTCCTCTTGCTCACCCATTCTGGGTCGAACAGCGGAAGCCGCTCGTTGATAGGTACATGAGGGAACGCGGCGGCATCCATCCCGGTCCGCTGCGCTAACTCGGCCAGTGTGACCTTACCACCGAACCAAAACGCTCCTACCCTGGCCGAGCTGGGCGTGAGCAAGCGCGAGAGCGCCGAAGCGCAGATGCTGGCCACCCTGCCGCGCTCACGCAGAGGAGCGGGCCCGTCCAAGGACTTGACAGCCTCATCGGCACGTTGTACATTCTCATCGGCATACTGTCGAATGAATTGTAGAACGATTCGGCGTTCTTTCCCTTTTTCAACACTTTCCTAACGAGGAGAATCCCCTCATACGCTCGAAGTGAGTGGGCGGTGCGGGGTTCGAACCTGCGACCTCCTCCTTGTAAGGGAGGCGCTCTGGACCAGCTGAGCTAACCGCCCTCCAACTGGCAATTTCCAATCAATATATGGCCGCAGGGAGGAGAATCCAAAGGTCACACCCGCAGCCCGGCTTCTCGAGCCGCCGCCTGACACGCCGGCATCAGGAGTGCCGGATGTTAAGGATGTCCCCGTCCTTGACAGTGTACTCCTTTCCTTCGAGCCTCCAGACACCAAGTTCCCGGCATCTGGCGAATGAGCCGGCGCTCATGAAATCATCGTAGCCGACGACCTCCGCCCGGATGAACCGCGTGTAGAAGTCCGAATGAATGACCGCTCCTGCCTCCTGGGCGGTCATTCCCTTTTTGATCGTCCACGCCCGGCATTCATCCTCCCCCACCGTGAAGAACGACTGCAACCCGAGGAGGGCGTATGCATCGTTCATGAGCCTCATGAGCGCGGATTCCTTGATGCCGTAATCCGCCATGAATGCAGACGCCTCCACAGCCGGGAGCTGAGAGAGCTCCATCTCGATCTTCGCCGAGAACACATCGATGCGCGTGTTCCCTCCCTTCACCCCCTTCGCCACCGCGTCTATCACTTCGCTGGGACGGCACAGGTCGTGCTCATCAACATTGAGCGCCAGGAGGACCGGTTTCGCCGAAATGAGCTGGTAGTTCCGCACCAACGCCATGTCCTCGCGCGTCAGCTCGAGATCGCGAAGGGGTGTCTCGGCCTCAAGCGAATCACGCCAACACGTGAGAGTGACAAGCTCTCTCTTCGCGCCCTCCTCATTCGTCTTCTGGATCGCTCTCTGGAGCCGTTCGATGCGTATCTCAAGGATCGCCAGGTCGGAGAGGAGGAACTCCGTCTCAAGCGCACGGATGTCGCGCAGCAAGTCGGCGTTCCCGTCCCTCAGCGGGAGATCAGGGCCCTCAAAGCCGCGGACGACGTGGAGGAGCGCGTCATTTGTCTTCACACGTGACAGAAAGGCGTCTGAGAACTGGGCCCCGCCCCCTTCTCCCCTCGTATCACCCGCTGTATCGACAACGTCGATTGTGGCATTCACGGTGCTCTTCGGATGGAACATCTCGACGAGCCGGTCGAGGCGCTCGTCCGGGATCTTCACGATCGCTTCGCTCGCCTCGCGCCGCGCAGGGGAGGCGAGCTCGAGATGCGCGTTCGTGATGGCCTGAAAGAGCGTCGTCTTGCCCGAGTATGGAAGCCCAACAATTCCAATCTGCATCGAGTGCACTCCCCTTATCGCGTGAGCCGTCTGTACTTGATACGGTGCGGCTGGTCCGCACCTATCCCCAGTCGCTTCCTACGGTTCTCCTCGTAGAGGGAGTAGTTGCCGTCGAACCACACTGCGCGGGTGTCACCCTCAAACGCGAGGAGGTACGTCGCAACACGGTCAAGAAACCAACGATCGTGCGAGATCACCGCGGCGCAGCCGGCGTCTGCGACTCTAAAGGAATTGGCGTAGTTGCGGAGCAGATCGAGGTAAAGCTCAACTCGCTCTTTGAAGCGGAAAACACGAAGGTCATCAAACGCCTGACGTCGACGACAGACCGACAGGTTGACGTCCTCCGGAGTTTTCAGAATCTCTACCGGAGCAAGGTGCAGTGGAAGGCCCCGGTACCGATGCACCACTCATCCACGCTGACCGCGGCAAGTTTGAGGCGTCCCTCGCCACCCTTGCAGAGACCATCGTCCGCTCCGACCACGGTGGCTCCCTTACCGTCCGTCCGGCAGCCCAGCCGTCCTCCGGCCTCATGGAGATCAGGTTTGAAAGCCCAACAGTGACCACCGTGCCCGAGCGGCTGAAGAGGGCTTTGAGCTGCAGGCCGGGGGATGAATTCGCGCTTCGGAGCGAAGAGTTCACGGTCTTCACGGCAAAGTCCTTCATCGAAGTGATGAACGGCTCTCTTTCAGTGGAAGCGGGCGCGAGCGGGCTCCTTTGCACGGTCCGTCTGCCGCTTGCTGAGATGGGCCAGAAGAAGAAGTGAGCACGTGACGGGTGTGGGTCGGCGCACACGCTGCAAGGCGCCGGGCCGTCCGGGAACGACCTCTTTCGGGTTATGATGAAACGGGGCACAGCATTGACGATGTGCCCCGTTTCGTTTCTACGTGGAGAGAATGACCTCGAACGTGCTTCCATGCCCCGCCTCGGTCTGGAACCGAACGAACCCACCATGGCTCCTGACAATTCCGTAGGCAGTCGCAAGCCCCGCGAGCCTCACGTGAATTGCCTGTGTAGTCTCCTCAGGCGTCATGGTTCCCTCCTGCGTCAAGTCCACAAACCGGCTCACTATGGATGCCCATTACTGTTACGTAAGAGCCCGCGGAGCTGTTGCAGCCGCAACGCACGAAACACCATCGACTCCGATGCCGAGCATGACGGCGTCAAGGAGTTCCTGTTCCAGTCCGAGCAGCTCCTCCCGCATCGTTTCCCGGTAGCGTTCAGTCTCTTCGAGCAGTCTCGGAATAAGCGATCGATAATAGGCGATACCTTCCTGAAGGTTCGCGCGAAATGTGCTGAGATACTTCTGTTCCCTGGCGGTCAAAGAACCGAGACGCTTTTGGACTTCGCTTTTGTAGTACTGGATGTTTATCCGCAACTCATTGATGAACATGTTCGGCCGATCAAGGACAGAAAGGAGTTGCACACGGCCATAGATGTGGCCGACCATTTCTTCGAGCGACACGATTCTCGAGAAGTATGCAAGGTTCGGCCCGGGGCATACAGCAACCGCGCGACTTTCTCTGCTACCGGTGCGATGGCCGTTCACAAACGCGGAAGCGGCAAGATCCACACAGAGGCACGCCTTCTCAATTACTTTCCTGATTCGTTGATCCAGTTCTGCCGGCGCCAGATTCATGCTCTTCAACTGCTTGATCTTCAGTTCCTGGTACTCTCGTGATGCGGTGCAAATGGGTTCCTTCGTGAATTCGGTGTTGGAGACAAGGAACTTCTTCCCGCACGGGCTGCCAGGCTTCCCTTCTCTGGCACGCCGCTGGATCTGCTGTTCGCTCGTACTGCCCCGAAGATTGCTGAAGGGCACTCCAAACGGTGACGCATCGCTGAGATAGAAGTCCTCCTTCTGTGCGTGGGCAAGCCTGGCTCTCGTCTCATCATCAACATTGGTTACGTCGGGGACGAGCAAGAATGGGGATCCCCAACCGGTTCCGTCGACGCGATAATACTCACGCAGAAACTTGTCCTCTTTTGCCGTGCCAATACCTCCCTGGACAGTAATTCGAATCTCCATCTTTGAGGCGGGTGCGGATATTCCCTTCTTGAGCAGCGCTCCGCTGTAGAGCTGGTTCAGTTCATCGATGAGTTCAGGCTTGCGTGTCTTGAACTCCTCCAAAATCGGTCCCAGAAGGTATCCTCCGTCTGTCACGAAGGTATGACCGCCGCAGTTCAGCCCCGATTCGATACGATACTCCGAGACCCAGATTCCTTTCCTTGCCAGCAACTTCCCCTGAATGACGGCGGAACGGTAATCACTTACTTTCAGAATGACCCTTTTCCTGAGAAGGCCCTGGCGGTCGGGGAGAAAATCAGAAAATTGCCCCATGTAGCTGAACAACCGGAGATTCAAGCCGGCGGAAAGAACGACCGAGGAATTGAGCTCGCTCTGCGCGAAACCGCGGAGCGCCGCGAGAGCGTCTGAGAATTCTGACGGAAGCGGCTCTTTGTTCCTCCCGAAGTTGGGGTTATCCACTTTCGTCATAATGTTCACGTCAATGTCGCCGGCAACAATCTTCGTCCGCAACTCCTCCTGCAGCAGCGATTGCTTCCCCCCATCATCCGCCTGTACCATGCGTCGATACAGGGCTTTGAGCGGGGACCGCTCGGGGAGCATCTCAAAGTACTTTACGATGTCACTTCCCTTCTCAAACGCCGAAGCTTTGAGTGCTGCGACCTGCTTCTGAATGATTCGCTGGACGAGATTGAGATATGCTGTGATCCTTCGTGCCCGGTGATCATCGTCCTTTACAGTGATGGCGGAGTATGGTTCGCCGTGCATAAGAGAGTAGTGCTTCCGCATACGTTCAATCAAAATGTCATCAACAATAGAAATCACTGACGAAATACCGAACCGCGCGACTCGTATCGGGGCGTCTATAGAGAATGCCAGCCCCAGGACAGGAATATGGAACGTATGTACCTTTGGAGTTTCCATTCTCAACGCGCTCGATGGTGGAGGCACAACTCTTGGAAGATGCCACGGCAAGAAACCTTTGGAAGCATCTTCACGGCCGTCTGCTCTGACACAAGACCAGTGTGCGGAATGAAACCGTGACGGGTTTACTGGAGAACTTTAATCGGGGGGACATAGGTCATGAAATCAATGTCCAAATCCGAGCGAATAAGAAGCTGAGAGGGACTCGGGAGGTAGAAAGTAGACCGTTGGTTCGCACACCTGGTTCATTTGGCTCCACAGGCAGGACTCGAACCTGCAACCCTCCGGTTAACAGCCGGATGCTCTACCATTGAGCTACTGTGGAATTCACTCCCAAAAATATACTGCATCACGCACAAAAAGTCAACAGCTTGACAAACAGGCACATTCTCCGTATTATTTCAATGGTGATTACCGCGGTGGAGCACACGGCCCCTGTCAGCGGAATCGATAACTGAGGGGCACGGAAAGGTGCCATGGCTCAGATCCTAGATGAACGACAGAAGACTATTCTGCGAGATATCGTCCACCACTTCGTGTTGACGGCGAATCCGGTCGGTTCACAGTTCCTGTCGGGGCGGTCGAAGCTTCGCATGAGCCCCGCGACGATACGCAACATCATGGCGGAACTCGAAGCGATGGGCTTCATCGAGCGGCCCCACACTTCCGCGGGGAGAGTCCCGACCGACCGTGGGTACCGATACTACGTCGACGAGCTCATGCAGAGCGAGGAGCTCACGGAGGCAGAGAAGTCGAACGTCCGCGAGCTGCTACGGCAGGTCGACGATTACGATGAGCTTCTGTGGGAGTCTTCGCGGATCCTCGGCAAGATATTGCACCAGCTTGCTATCGTTTCCCTCCCCCCCCTCAGCAGCGGCATCTTCGAGCAACTCGAGATCGTCCCCCTGGCCAGCAACAAGCTCTTTATCGTCCTCTCCATCCGCTCTGGCCTCGTGAAGACTATCATGATGGAAGTCTCTTCCGACGTCCCTCATGACCGGATCCGTATTATCGCTTCAATACTCAATGAACGGCTTGCCGGTCTGACACTCGAGGAAATCCGCAATTCGTTTGCAGAGCGGGTCAAGGACGTCCGCCAGCTTGAAGGGGAAGTCATCGCCCGTTTTGCTCTGAACGCCGAGAAGATTTTCGCGGATTTCCCGGGCGGCGTCCGCGCACACGTGACAGGGACGCAGTACATCCTGTCCCAGCCTGAGTTCCACGACCCGCAAACCGTGCGGAGGCTGATGGACCTGCTGGAAAACGAGGAGGGCATCGCCCATGTCGTCGAGAACAGCCTCCTTCAGCCTGTGCAACGGACAGAGCCGCTCAAGCTCGAAGCCCACGTGACAATAGGACGCGAGCACACCCTCCGAAGACTCGAGCCGTACGGATTGGTGACGGCTTCATACAGTGCAGGCGGCATCAACGGAACCATCGGGGTCCTCGGACCCAAGCGTATGCCGTACAACAGAATACTTCCCACCGTGTGCTACGTTGCTGAATGCCTTTCCTCCATCATGAGTTAGTTCAGTTGTCTCATCAATTCTGCTGAGAGCAGTGGAAAATTCCTATGAAGAATACAACCAACGCGAAAAATTTCTCCCGAAACGGCTCTCCGTCAGGAGGGGCGGTGGAACCGGTGGAGGGGGCGCTCCCGGAAACACCCGAGGAGAAGGGGCTCCCGCCTGAAGAGACTGCGGAACCGACCGGGTCCGAGGCTGTTCCCACTCAACCGACGGGGGAACAGCCCGCCTCTGAGGAGTCAGCTCCGGAGGAGAATGCCCCGGAGACCCTGAGGGCAAGGATTACCGGACTGGAGGGGGAAGTCGAGAAATACAAAGATCTGTTCCTCCGGAAAGCGGCGGAGTTCGAGAACTACAAGAGGCGGATGGAAAGTGAGGTCAGCCAAACAATTCGGTTCGCAGCCGAGCGGCTCCTGCTGCAGTTCCTCCCCGTCGCCGATGACGTGGACCGGACGTTGAAAGCGGCGCAGGATTCGAGTGACTATGAAGCCCTCTTGAAGGGGATTGAGCTTGTGTCCCAGAAGCTTCTCAAGACGCTCGAGACGCAGGGGGTAACACCATTCGACTCCATGGGGAAGGAGTTCAGCGTCGATTTTCACGACGCCCTTATGATGCTGCCGCGAAGCGATTGCCCCCCGAACACGGTCACCGAGGAAGTTGAGCGCGGTTACATGATCGGCGACAAGGTCCTCAGGCACGCGAAGGTGATCGTGTCCGCGCCAGCGCTCGATGACCACGAACAGGCGTCTGGGACGGACACGGCACAGGGAGGCTCATAGACCGATCCATGGCTGCGAAACGAGACTACTATGAAATCCTCGGCGTCCCGCGTATCGCGGCGCAGGAGGAAATCAAGAAATCCTACCGCCAGCTTGCAATGAAATACCACCCGGACCGCAATCCCGGGAACAAGGAGGCCGAGGAGAAGTTCAAGGAGGCAGCTGAGGCGTATGAGGTCCTCGGCAATGAGGAGAAGCGCCGCCGCTACGACCAGTTCGGCCACGAGGGAATGCGCGGGACGGACTTCCGCGGGTTCACCGACATCAACGACATCTTCAGCGCGTTCAGCGATATCTTCTCTGGCGCTTTCGGCGGCGGCGTCTTCGATGACTTCTTCGGGAATTCATCAGGTCGCGACCGGCGACCGGCACATGCGCCCGGCTCCGACCTCAAAGTCCGGTTGAAGCTGACACTCGAAGAGATCGGCACCGGAGTTGAGAAGAAGTTGAAGATCAAGAAGTGGCAGACCTGTTCCGCGTGCGGCGGCTCCGGCGGACGCGGTCCAGGCGGCAAAACAACCTGCCCAACCTGCCACGGCGCCGGTGAGACGCGGCACGTGACGCGCTCGGTGTTCGGTCAGTTCGTCAATATCGGGCGCTGCCAGCAGTGCAACGGCGAGGGTTCGATCATCGGCAACCCGTGCCCCGTGTGCAACGCCGAAGGACGGACGCAAGGAGAGGAGACCGTGAAGGTGACCATCCCCGCCGGGGTTGCCGATGGGAACTATCTGACGCTACGCGGACAGGGGAACGCCGGCCGTCGAGGCGCTCCTCCCGGGGATCTCATTATCATCATCGAGGAAGAGAAACACCCGCATTTCATCCGGGACGGGAACAACATAGTCTACGATCTCCTCATCAGCTTCCCGGAGGCCGCACTCGGTACCGAGATCGAAGTCCCGACACTCACGGGCCGCTCTCGATTGAAGATCGAACCCGGGACGCAGGCGGGAAAGGTTCTCCGGATGCGTGACAAGGGGATCCCGCAATTGAGCGCCTACGGCCGGGGGGACCAGCTTGTGAGGATCCAAATCTGGGTCCCCTCAAGACTCAACTCGCGGGAGAAGGACCTCCTCAAGGAGCTCGAGAGATCGGAGCTGGTGAAGCCGTCCGATCGCGACAGAGTGTCACACGCCCAGAGGAGCACTTCTTCAAGAGTGAAGGATACATCTTCGTAACGGGCCGCGAGGACGCCGTGTCGCCTCTTCTACAGGCGGCAGACACCTGAGCAACCCGGGGAAAGTGCTCGTCCATTTCCTGCACAGAGGGCGCGTTGGGACGCTGGAGCGAGAAGCTGGGATTCACCCCGAATGAGCGCCGGCTTCTCCTCATCCTCATCGGTCTTTTCCTGCTCGGGGCTGGACTGAAGCTGTTCCGCTTGAGCCACGAACCGCCCTTGCCGAAGTTCACGTATGCATCCGCGGATTCCGAGTTTGCCCGCCGCTCGGCGGCGTTCAACGACTCCCTGCGCGCCCTCCATCAATCCGGAGGAAGGCAGGGACTGCACCAGAAGGGGACACCGCCCGCTCTGGGAAGCGTGAACATCAACACGGCGACACGGGATGAGCTCAGGCGCCTTCCCGGGATCGGGGATGTCCTCTCCGGGCGGATTGTCGCGCGCCGCGCCCGGCACGGAAGATTTAGATCGATCGACGACCTGAAGGACATTAACGGAATTCATCAGAAGACAATTGATAGGGTGCGGCCGTATCTGCGGTTGAAATAGATATGCTCTTCCAAAAACGCAGACGGCAGATCGTGCTCATGGTCTTCAGAGACCGTGTTCTCTCTCTCGAGATCGGCGGGACGCCGCGCGAAATCGACATCTCGGCGTTCGGCGAATCGGCACCGCAGGCTCCGATCGTCGAGGATGGAAGGGTGAACCATAAGGCGCTGAAAGAAGCGGTCAACGCTTCCCTCAGCTCGCTCAGGTCGAAAGCCTCCACGGCGGACATCGCTCTGGGAAACGATCTCGTTTTCGCGGAAACGCTTCCAATCGACGACACCCTTTCACACCAGGCGCTGAAGGCCCACCTGGACTGGGAATTGAACCACTATGTCGACCGGCCGGAGAACCACATCGTCAACACGGCGATCCTCCGTCGGTCGGCGGACGGCGAACAGAAGACGATGCTGGTTGTCGCCATCCCGAAGAGCTGGATTGAAGCGCTCCGCGATGTCCTCCACGGACTCCACCTCTCACTCGACGCCGTCGACACGGATCATTTCGGCGCGGAGTACTTCTTCCGGGCCGCGGTATCGGTTCCGCTTCACAGACCCGTGATAGCGCTCGCCGGGGTCGGCAGCAGCCGCATCGATTTCTCACTCCTTCGCAACGGCCGGACGGAGACCTACTCACGCCGGGCAATCCGGGACGGCGCGTCATCACATGATATTGCATCCGATATCAACGCAATGGTATCAGCGCTGGGAGAAGATGTTCCGTCCCTCGTGCTTCACGGAGAAGGGACGACACCCGAGCTTCTGGAGGCACTCCGTGCGGGCTGGGGAGGAAGTGCTCAGGCTCTCGACCCGCTGCGATACATCACAGCGCCGGGACATGTGGCTCACCTGATCCAGGGCCATCCCGCCACAACGGGCGGCATCGGGCTCGGTCTTCGTTCGCTGGACAGCCGGCGATGAGAATCATTGCAGGAGAATTCAAGGGACGACGGATCGACGCGCCCCGCTCGATGTCGGTCAGGCCTACCTCCGATCGTGTCAAGGTCACGATCTTTGACGTGCTGTCCAACCGCATCGACCTCGAGGGGGCGCGGGTCCTCGACCTCTTCGCAGGCGGAGGAACGCTCGGGCTCGAGGCCATCAGCCGGGGAGCTCGTCACGCCACGTTTGTTGATGCGTCCGAAGTTTCGCTCCGCATCATCGCAAGGAACCTTAAACAGCTCGGCATTGAATCGAGGGCCAAGCTGATTCGTGGCGACGCAGTCATGGTGCCGAAGCGGCTCGGCGAGGAGTTCGAGCTCGTCTTCATCGACCCGCCATATGGACTTGAGGACATCGCTTCGTTGCCTCTGGGGATCGCCTCGGCCGGGATTCTCGCTTCGGATGGCTGGGCGGTAATGAAGTTCCCGTCGCAGGTCCGATTGCTTCTTCCCGAGAAGGCGCCTCACGCGGCACGCCGTGCGGGAGAGCACGCGGAAGAACCCTTCGCCGCAGGCGCTCATCTAATGAAAGATGCATCCCGGCAGGCAGCTCGATTCGAGTGTGCCGTCATCAAGAGGTTCGGGGAAACGTCAGTGGCGTTCTTCCATCACCAGGCTGCGGAGTAAAACTGCCATGCGCATTGCCATCTACCCCGGAACATTCGACCCCGTCACGAACGGGCACATCGACGTGCTCGAACGGGCCATCGAGATCTTCGACAAAGTAATCGTCGCCGTCGCGGTGAACTTGTCGAAGTCACCCCTCTTCACACCCGAAGAACGGGTATCGATGATCCGCGAGGTGACCGCGAGGTACGGAAAGAAGGTCGCAGTCGATTGCTTCAGCGGCCTCGTCGTAGAGTACGCACGCGCGAAGAAGGCGATCGCGGTCGTGCGCGGACTTCGCGCCGTCTCCGATTTTGAGTACGAATTCCAGATGGCGCTGGTGAACAGAAAGCTCGAGAGCAGCGTCTCAACTGTCTTTCTCATGCCTCACGAGAACTACACCTACCTGAACTCGAGCATCGTTCGCGAGCTTGCCCAGCTCGGAGGTGACATCAGCGGGTTCGTCCCTCCTACCGTGGAGCAGATGTTGCGGGATAAGGTTCGTGAGATCAACAGGAAGAAAGTGCCTGGGGAACCAGGCCTGTGAGGCACCTGTTGAGAGTGTTAAAGAATCGTAAGGGGAAGGTCTGAGGTATGCCAACGTACCAATACAAATGCAGATCGTGCGGACATGAATACGAAGAACTCCAGCCCATTACGGCTGAGCCGTTGAAGAAGTGCCCGCATTGCGGCAAGTATTCACTCAAGAGGGTCATCTCGGGAGCCGGGCTGATTTTCAAGGGTTCTGGATTCTACCAGACGGATTACAAGAAGAGCCGCGCCTCCACGGCGTCCGAACGCACCGCAACAAAGGCAGAGAAAAAGGAACCATCGAAGAATTCAAAGGCGGGCAGCTCTGGCTCAAGCTAGCCAGGGAAACGTCACCTTTTCTGTGAGAGGCGGCGGCGTGTCTTCCTCGCCTCAGTAAAGAGCCTGCCAATCGTGTCCTCTCCCCCTCTCATACCGACTGTCTTCTCCACTTCTTCCAGAAGGGCGATGTACTCACGGAGCGCGGGGCGCACCTCCTCGCCGTTTGCCGAAAGAATCTCCCGCCACATCTGGTAAGGACTTGACGCGATGCGCGTCATGTCCCTGAACCCACCCCCTGCAAGACACGTTACCCTTTTCCCGTTCCTGCCTGCGAGTGCAGCGAGCCCCACGGCCGCCAGCTGTGGGATATGACTGACAACCGCTACGGCACGGTCATGCGCTTCGGGAGTCATGACCACAGGCGAAGCGCCGATCGTTTCCACAATCATTTTGAGCCGGTCGAGCACCCTCCGGGGTGTCCCGCGCGGGGGCGTGAGAACGAACCTCGCCCCCAGAAAGAGATTCGCGTCCGCGTTTTCAAATCCCTTCTTCTCACTCCCCGCCATCGGATGGCCGCCGACGAAGAAGCGCCCCGGCGGAAGTGCGGAGAGCCCCGCCTTCATCACAGGGACCTTGACGCTCCCGACATCGGTGACGATGGCACCAGGCGGGAGAAGGCGGACAATCCTCGGGATAAGGAGGAGCGAAGCCTTCAGCGGTACCGCTACGACGACAAGATCTGAGTCACAGCCTTCTGCAATGCGCCGCGCCGCCCGGTCGATTGCCCCCGCCCTGATCGCACGCATGAGGACCTCACGGCGGTCATATCCCACGATGGAGTATTCCGGGAAGGCTCGACGAAAGGCGAGGGCGAGCGAACCACCGATGAGTCCAAGTCCGATGATCGAGATCCGGCGCGGAGCCTCGATGCGATTCCGCTCAGGCAATGTACCTCCCGATCGCGCTCGCAATGAGACGCACCTCCTTCATAAGCTGCGTGAACTGGTCGGGATAGAGCGACTGAGCGCCGTCTGACATTGCCTTCTCCGGCTCGTTGTGAACCTCGACAATAATGCCGTCCGCCCCACTCGCCACGGCGGCGCGCGCCATGGGGAGGACTTTGTCCCTGAGCCCGGTCGCATGGCTCGGGTCGACGATGACTGGTAGATGGCTTTTCTTATGGACAACGGGGATAGCGCTCAGGTCAAGCGTGTTTCGCGTTGCGGTCTCGAAGGTCCGAATCCCGCGCTCGCACAGGATCACGCTGTGGTTGCCGCCGGAGAGGATGTACTCCGCCGCCATGAGCCACTCCTCAATTGTCGCGGCGAGCCCGCGCTTCAGCAGGACAGGTTTTGCCACTCTCCCGAGATCTTTGAGAAGGGAGAAGTTCTGCATGTTCCGCGCACCGACCTGGAGGATGTCGGCGTATTTCTCAACGAGCTCGATCTGGTTCGACTCCATCACCTCTGTGATGACCTGCAGATTGTATGTATCCGCCGCATTGCGGAGGAGCCGCAGCCCTTCCTCCCCGAGCCCCTGGAACACATACGGCGATGTGCGCGGCTTGAACGCACCCCCGCGAAGGATCTTTGCTCCCTGGCCAGCGACGTGCTTCGCAATCGTGTAGACCTGCGTTTCGGTCTCGACGGAGCACGGTCCCGCCATGACGACCACCTCGGGGCCGCCGATCGCGACGCCGTTGACCGAGACCACCGTTCCCTCTGGCTTGAACGTCCGGCTCGCAAGCTTGAACGGCTCGGTGATCCGGTAGACATTTGCAACGCCGGGAAGGACCTGGATTTGCCTGATGTCAAAATCTGGTTTGACGCCGATCGCGCCAAGGACCGTCTGGCTCACGCCGGTTGACCGGTGGACCTCGAACCCGAAATCCCGCAGGACCTGAGTGACGCGCTGAATGTCCCGTTCGGGCGCATCCTGTTCAATGACAACTACCATGTGACTTCCCACCAGCTCCTTTCGAGAGGCCTGATGCTATTCG
Organism: Ignavibacteriales bacterium CG07_land_8_20_14_0_80_59_12; assembly: GCA_002779395.1. Lineage (GTDB taxonomy): Bacteria > Bacteroidota > Ignavibacteria > 0-14-0-80-59-12 > 0-14-0-80-59-12 > 0-14-0-80-59-12. Next base: position 8,486 of record PEWR01000114.1, on the reverse strand, counting down.
TACCGGTCCAGGCGGAACTTTTCCCCCAGGTAGAGCTTTCGGACTTTTTCATCGCTCGCCAGTGACTCCGACGTCCCCGACCTGAGAATGTGACCGTCATACAGGAGATAGGCGCGGTCGGTGATGGAAAGAGTCTCGTGAACATTGTGGTCCGTGATGAGGACACCGATCCCCCGGTCCTTCAAGGTGTGGACGAGCTTCATGAGATCCTCAACGGCGATGGGGTCGATCCCAGCGAACGGTTCATCGAGGAGGATGAATTTTGGATTTGTCGCGATGGCGCGCGCAATCTCAGTCCGACGACGCTCTCCTCCGGAAAGCATGTATCCCTTGCTGCCGGCAATGGCATCGATGCCGAACTCACTGAGGAGCCCATCACAACGCCTCGCACGCTCCTCGGGTTTGAGTGGGAGCTGCTCCAGGACGGCAAGGATGTTATCTCTCACGCTCAGCTTCCGAAAGATGGATGCTTCCTGGGGAAGATAGCCGATGCCGAGGCGTGCCCGGCGGTACATCGGAAACCGGGTGACGTCCGCCCCCTCCAGGAACACATTTCCGGCAAGGGGCCGGATAAGTCCGACGATCATGTAGAATGTCGTGGTCTTCCCGGCTCCGTTCGGTCCGAGGAGCCCCACAACTTCCCCCTGGCGCACATCGAGGCTCACGTCGTTCACGACGGTGCGCTGCCTGTACCGCTTGGAGAGATGCTCGGCACGAAGGACGAGCCCTGGCTTTGGCCCTGCCTTATCGCTGGCCGCAACGGGCTGCACGGACAAGTCTTGAGGGGTTCTCATCGGTTCACTCGTGCCTCCCCGGCTTCCGGCGCCGGGAGTGGATGCGCCGCGGAAAGCAGGTACGGCGGAGGAACAACGCGCGGCCGCCGCTCCTCCCAGAAATAACCGGGAAGACGGTACTCCTCCACATTCCCCTGCACCATGTTTTCCGGGTAGTAATTTCCCTCCACACCTCCGAAAGCGGTGACCGTCCGAAGCGAGCCCGAGTCGCTGAAAAGTGTAATCCAATCCGCCGTCGTGCGGTTGATACCGTTCGGTTTCACATTGTCGAAGAGGAACGAGATGCTCATCGCGTTGCCGGTCGCGGTCACCGTCCTGAGGGAGTCGCGCTCGAATCCAAGATGAAGCGTGGTACCGCTGAGCTGGTCGCGCCGCATCGGTTGAAGTGTGTCCGTCTCGGACACAGCGATGGCGGGTCCGCTGATCGTCACGCTCGACACCTTGTTCTGTTGAAGGAGCACGTGCACCCGCGTTCCCTTCGCCTCCGTCCGTTCGTACCAGAGCACAGGACTCCCTGTCAGCTCGAGAGAGTCCCTCTTCGGGTCAAACCTCAAGTTGGCCCCGCGGGCCGCCATCGCCCCGCGAACAACCTCAACGCTGTCCGACGCCGTGTATTGCCTGACGGAATCGCCGAGCATCTCCATGACACCGCTTTTCACGAGGAGCGTATCGATACGTCCCCCCTCCGCCGTGTCGATCCGCATCATGACGGGGAGCAGTCGCATGATGCTCACCTTCGTTGAGTCGCTGTGCTCGAGTTCTTCCCCGGCAACCCAGAGGCGTTCCCTCGGATTCGACACGACGACGCTGCCGTTTGCAGTGAACCGGCGAGCTCCTTCGAAGTATGTCAGCCGGGACGCCTCCACTGTTGCCGTTGAATCGGTCAGCCTTACGCTCCCGGCGAAATTCGCCACCCTCTCGTCGAGGCGGTAGATTCCCTGGTCTGCGGTGATTGTCCGCCCGCGGTTGATGAATCTCAGTCGGGCATGCGTCGAGGCGACCTTGAGCCTGCTGTCGTACGAAGCCGAACGAGTCATGAAGACAATCGTATCGTTCGTCACGACGACGTTGCCGTCGAGATCGACACGCTCGGACTTCAACCACTGAAGTGCGCGGTCACAGCGAAGAGTGGTTTTCCCCTGGTGGAGTGTGACGCCGCCGATAAGCTGCCTGATCGCTTCCCCGTTCATCTCTCCGCCGACGAGGCTGTCCGCGTGATCAAGGATTACCGGCTCCCGCCGATCCTGCGCTCGCGCAACGTGGCAGAGAAGAACGGCAGCGCAGAAAATGAAGGCCGCAGATCCATGTCGTGACTTGATCAGCAAACGGCTTCAAGCCTCACTTGACAGAGGTCGTCCCTTTCACGTGGAAGATCCGGTAACGGGTCAGAACCTCGTTTGATTCAAAGCCCTCCCCTTGGATTTCCTCCGTTGGACTCTTGATGGTAACGTAAGATTCGGAGTGAATGAGCCGGCGGGCGTTATCCCAGTCGAGTCGCTCTGTTCGGATTGTGTTGCCGCTGTCGGAAACCACTTTCACGGTCCCGATTGCCTCGAGGTCATGCGTCAGGTCGTTCACCCAGCCGGAGTCGGACGTGAGGACGGACGAGTGGGCCCCGGACCGGTCGAAGAAATCAACCTGGACTCCGCCGTTGAGGATGGTGTAGCCTCTCTCGGGATACACCGACACATGACCGGCCTTGAGAATCGCGCGTGTCTCGCCTGAATCAGAAAATGCCACGGTCGTCCCCCAGCTCTCCTGGGCGGGCGGTGCATCCGTCGGCGACTCTCCCGACACTGCCGGTTTCAGCCGCTCTTCACAACCCGGGAGGAGAAGGATGAGACAGAACAGCGCAAATCCATGAAGGAGCTTCATCCGCCGCTTTCCCCGCCGATCCCCGCCTTTACCAGGTCATGGAGGTGAACCATACCGACCGGTCGATGGGCTTCGTCGACGACGACAAGCTGCGTGATGTTGAATTCCTCCATCTGCTGAAGCGCGACAGCCGCGAGGACGCGAGGAGCGATGAACTTCGGCTTCGGTGTCATCACCGATTCGGCGCGGACGTTCACGACATCGGTCGTCCGGTGGAGGAGCCTGCGCAGATCTCCGTCTGTTATGATGCCGACGAGGATGCCCGCGTCGTCGACAACACACGTCGCGCCGAGCCTCTTCGAGTTCATTTCTATGATGGCATCCTTGAGGAGGACATCCTTGTGAACAACCGGCACGCCTCGTCCGCTCACCATCATTTCCTCGAGGCGGAGAAGAAGACGCTTGCCGAGAATCCCGCCCGGATGAAAACGGGCGAAGTCCTCGGCCGTGAAGTTGCGCCGCTCAAGGAGAGCGACACCGAGCGCATCCCCCATGGCAAGGGCAGCCGTTGTGGAGGCAGTAGGGGCGAGGTCGAAGGGGCACGCTTCCTCTCTGACACTCACGTCAAGGACAACATCCGCCGCCTGCGCGAGGCTCGACTCGAGGTTCCCGACCATGCAGATGATCGACGCACCGATCCGCCGGAAGATGGGAAGGAGGAGTTGCAGCTCCTCCGTGTTCCCGCTCTTCGAGATGCAGATGACTACATCCTCACCTCTCACCATCCCAAGATCGCCGTGGACGGCATCGGAGGGGTGGAGGAACAGCGCCGGGGTCCCTGTCGAGTTGAATGTCGCCACAATCTTCCTCGCCACTGCACCCGACTTCCCCATCCCCGTGACGACCACCCGCCCCTTCGACCCGTAGATGAGCTCGATGGCCTTCTCAAACCGCTCATCGACCCGCGATTCGAGCGCCGACACTGCCTCCGCCTCGATCCGGATCACCTGCTTCCCCGTGGCGATGGCATCTCTGTTACCGTTCATGCGTCCTCTCCCGGGAGAATGGACAGACTCGCTGACAACTGCCGGATCAGATTCATGCCTCCTCAAGCGATCTCCCTTGCGACATGAGGATCAGTTCGATGAGCTCACGCACGGCTCCATTTCCCCCGGCGGCGCGCGTGACGTAGTAGACGACCGCACGCACCTCCGAGCGCGCATTCGACGGCGCGGCGCTGAGTCCAACCGCCTTGAGGAGGGAGATATCGAACAGCTCATCCCCCATGTAGGCAACCTCCTCGTCCTTAAGCCCGTACATGGATTTCACCTCCGCATACGGCTTCAGCTTGTCGAGGAAGTCCTCGTAGATATCCGTGATCCCGAGCTCGGCCGCGCGCCGCCGGACGATCTCGGATTGCCGCCCGGTGATGATGCCGATGCGAAGCCCGAGCTCTATCGCGCGGCGAATGCCGAAACCGTCGTGGACATTGAAAACCTTGAGCTCTGTGCCGTCGTTGCCGTAGATGAGGGAACCGTCGGTGAGGACGCCGTCGACATCGAGGAGAATAAGCTTTATGTGCTGCGCCCTTTCGATGGCGCGCTTCTTTCGTTCAGCGGTCGAGAGACGATGCATCACGAGTTCACGTTTGAGGGATCTGGTAGCTGCGGACACGTTCCGACAACTCTTTGACTTGCATGAGGAGCGACGGGAGAAGACCAAGCGCGAGCTGCGACGATGCGTCGCTCAAGGCCCGGGGCGGATCTGGGTGGGTCTCGATGAACAGGGCATCGCACCCCGCGGCGACACCGGCCCGGGCGATTGGAAAGATGAATTCCGGCTGCCCGCCCGACCGCCCTCTCTCCCCTCCCGGAAGCTGGAGGGAGTGGGTCGCATCGAAAACAACCGGATACCCAGACCTGCGCATGATAACGAGCGACCGCATATCCACCACGAGGTTATGGTAACCAAACGTGGTTCCCCGTTCCGTGAGAAGGATCCGAGTGTTGCCGGCAGATACCACTTTCTCGGCCTGGAGTGCCATGTCCTCGGGTGCCATGAACTGCCCCTTCTTGATGTTCACCGCACGCCCGGTCCTGGCGGCCGAATGGAGCAGATCCGTCTGCCTGCAGAGAAAGGCAGGGATCTGGAGAACGTCTGCCACTTCTGCGGCAAGCGAAACCTCTTCCACGTTGTGGACGTCGGTCAGAACCGGCACACCGATCTCCCGGCGCACTTCGCCCAAGATTCTGAGCGCTTCGTCAATGCCGACCGTCGTGAACGAGTTTTCGCTCGTCCGGTTCGCCTTCTTGTACGATGACTTGAAAATGAACGGGACTCCAAGCGCGGATGCCGTCTTCCTGATCGACTCAGCAACGCCGAGCGTGAGATCGCGCCCTTCCACCACACACGGGCCGGCAATGAGAGCAAGCGGCTCGTTGTCGCCGATCCTCACCCCGCTGATCTCGACGTGAGGCATGGTGGGAAGACTCATGTGGAAGCCCAGGAACAATTAGTAAGAACACTTGTTCTCCATATTAACAAAAACACCAGAAACATTCAAAGGAGTGCGGCGCCCTTCCTGCAGGAGGCGCCGGGTCTGCCCGGACCTGGCATGAATAAACTGAACGGTCCAGCGCCCCTGCACTATGGCAAAATTACCTGAATCTCATTATCATATGGAGGCCCTTTCGGGGTCCTTGCTCCTTAAGGAGTCTTTTCCCACCAATGGAGATGAAAGACGACGCCATGAACGAAGCTGGGAAGAAATACAAGTGGTTTGTCCTCGGAGATCTCAACGGTTTCTTCGGCCTGATGTTCGACAACCTGACGGTCCTCTCCTTCCTTGCCGGCATACTGATCTTTGTCTTCCAATTCCCCGCCGACATTGTCTATGGCCGGATGTTCCCCGGCACGGCCTTTGGCGTCCTATTCGGCGACCTCGTGTATACATGGATGGCGTTCCGTCTGGCAAAAAGGACAGGCAACACCGAGGTAACAGCTATGCCGCTCGGCCTCGATACCCCTTCCACCATCGGGATCGCACTCGTGGTTCTCGGCCCCGCATTCATCCAGTTGAAAGCTGAAGGGATGCCGGCACGCGATGCGGCCATGATGACATGGTACATCGGCATGGCGACCATGATGTTCATGGGAGTCATCAAGATCGTCTTCTCCTTCCTCGGACGATGGGTGCAGAAGATCGTCCCCCAGGCCGGACTTCTCGGCTCATTGGCGGGAATCGGCCTCGCGCTCCTCGGCCTCATTCCTCTCGTTGACATCTTCGGGATGCCGCTCGTCGGGCTGATCTCCCTCGGATTGATCCTCTATACGCTCGTCGCAGGAATCGGACTTCCCTGGAAGACCCCGGGAGTCCTTGCTGCGGTCGTCATCGGCACGGTGCTCTACTACCTCATCGGTCCCTCAGGGTTGGCCGGAGGGATTTACTCCGGGCCGCCGGCCGTTCAGCTGCATTACGCTCTTCCCATCCCGACGCTCGGATTCCTCCACGGGATTGTGCCCGCGTTGAAGTATCTCCCGATCGCCATCCCGTTCGGCATCCTGACGATCGTCGGCGGAATCAACGTGACGGAGAGCGCACGGGTTGCCGGTGATGACTACAGCACGAAGTGGATCCTCCTCACGGAAGCCGTTGCAACGATCCTCGCCGGGCTTTCCGGCGGCGTTGCGCAATCGACTCCCTATATCGGCCAACCCGCATACAAGCACATGGGCGCACGCGCAGGGTACACGGTCCTTACAGCGATCTTCATCGGACTCGGAGGGATTCTCGGGTATGTTTCATTCTTCGTGGAACTAATTCCGCGCGCGGTGCTGGCGCCGATCCTCATCTTCGTGGCGCTTGACATCATGGTACAGGCCTTCCAGGCTTCCCCTGTGCGCCACGCCCCCGCTGTCGCCTTTGCCTTCTTCCCCACCGTCGCGCGGCTCATCGCCCTGAAGCTCGGCGACCCGAAGTTTGTTCCGGTGGATGTCTTCCAGAAGCTCCTCAACACGGCAGAGAAACCGCTCCCGGAGCTCCTCGTCACGGTCGCGCTCGGAAACGGGTTCATCATCACGGCGATGCTGTGGGGAGCCTTCCTCGCAGAGCTCATCGACCGGCGCTTCAAGAGATCGGCGATCTACCTCATCGTCCTCGCCGCCTTTTCATTCTTCGGAATCGTCCATTCGGCGCTGCCGGACGGACAGATGTACTTCCCCTGGCAGTTGACGGGACTCGCCCAGCAGGTCCCTTACCAGTTCACGCTCGCTTACGTTGTCCTCGCCATCCTCTTTCTTGTGCTTGGGAGAACACGGCAAGCACGTGAACCCGCCGGGATGCCGGCTCACTGATCTGACTCTAGGCGATTGCCTCATCGCTGCGCAGACGAAAAAGGAGGGCTTTCTTTGGTCCTCCTTCTTCGTCTACAATCGTATGTTCGGAGGCTCAGGAGAGGAAAAGCCCTTGTACAGGAGTGTAAGGGGTTGAAGTGACCTTGTCAGTATCGGAGGCGGTCTGCGTGACGTGCCGCTCCGCGTGATAGGAGCTGCGAACGAAGGGGCCGGACTCCACGTGCTTGAATCCCATCCCGAGCCCTTCCTCCTTGAGCATTCTGAAATCATCGGGCGTCACGAAGCGGACAATCGGCAGGTGCTGTTTCGTCGGCTGTAGGTACTGTCCGATCGTGAGGACATCGCAGTCGATCTCGCGAAGCTGCCGCATCACATCGATCACCTCCGGGATTTCTTCCCCGAGGCCGACCATGAGGCCGGTCTTCGTGAGGAAGCCGCAGCGCTTCGAACGGGCCAGAAGCTCGAGCGACCGAGAGAACTTCGCCTGCGGCCGTGCCATCCGATAGAGACGCGGCACTGTCTCGACATTGTGGTTGAGGACGTCCGGGTCGGCGTCAAGGACCGTGTTCAGCGCCTCCTCATCTCCCTTGAAGTCTGGGATAAGAACCTCCACCCCGCACGTCGGGACGCGGACTCGAATCTGCCTGACAGTTTCTGCGAAGATCCCCGAACCGCCGTCCCGAAGATCGTCCCTGTCCACCGACGTGATGACGACGTGACGGATTCCCATCGACTCCACCGCCTCGGCAACACGCCGTGGCTCGTCGAGGTCATGTTCCGTTGGGCGGCCCGTTTTCACGGCGCAGAATCCGCAGCTCCGGGTGCAGATGCACCCGAGGATGAGGAACGTTGCCGTCCCCGCCGCCCAGCACTCCCCCATGTTCGGGCAACGCGCCTCCTCGCAGACGGTGTGAAGCTTCTTCGACTGCATGAGATGGAGGAGGCGAACATAGTTTTCGCCGCTCGGTATTCTTGCCTTCAGCCAATCGGGCCGGCGGGCAGGTTGCGGTGT
>PEWR01000114.1:0-288 GCA_002779395.1 Ignavibacteriales bacterium CG07_land_8_20_14_0_80_59_12 | reverse complement strand
GCCGGCGCAGGATACTTCTGGCGCAGCTCAGCAGGCCCTGAGGCCGACGCTGCGGCTGGCGCAGGCCCGAAAGGAGCAGGCGCCGGCGAGACTGGCTGTGGAGGAACTGCAACCCCTCCCTTCTTCTGCTCCTTGTACTGGAGGATGTCCTTTTTCGTCACCCTCCCACCGCCACCCGTTCCGGAAATCCGTTCGAGCTCATCCATCGAGATCCGCTCTTCATGCGCGATGCTGAGGACAAGCGGTGAGTAGAAACGTCCTCCCGCCGCAGCAGTCGCTCCGCCGCTA
>PEWR01000143.1 GCA_002779395.1 Ignavibacteriales bacterium CG07_land_8_20_14_0_80_59_12 | reverse complement strand
GTCCACGGTCCGAGGGAGACCATCGACCACATCTTCTTCGTCTTCATCCGCGGGTCACCCGGAGAAGTCACCACGTCGGTTGCAGTGGTCGGGTCCTTGAGGATTCCCCACGAGCGGTCCCAGCCGCCGCTTGCGGTGCCGAGCGGCCCATAATTGTCATATTCATCCGGCGCCACGGCCCATGCGTACCCCTGCTGTGTCGGACCGATTCGGTTCAGCGTCGTAGGTGTGTTGCGGATGGTATCCGGCGTGGAGTAAAGGAGCTTGAACCCAGGATATCCGGGAGCGAGGTACTCCCCCTGCCCGTCCGGTCCCCCCTTGTCGTAGTAGTCGTACTTCTTCAGTGTCGGAAGGACGCTTGGCGCCTCTTCGGCGTAACTGTACATCATGTTCTTGCGGGCCGGGCTCACGTCGAAGAAGTACTGGTTGTTCCTGGACCCCTGTGTAAGTCCGGGCGCCATCCGGTTCCACCCGCGGTAGTTCGCGGCGAGCGAATACGAGAGCATCGCGTAGGCGCCGTTAAGGGTTTGAGAGGGACTCGAGTTCTTGATCACGTACTCGATGATGATGTAGTTCTCTTCGCGCTGCGATCCCGACCACTGCCGCGCGTTGCGCCGGACCGTGATCGGCATGCCGGTGTCCCCCTGGAACATCGGCGCGTGAAGCGGGTTCCGCTCCCACGCCGACTCGATCACGTCTTCAGCGTCGTTGGGGTTTATCCTGAGGTAGTAGTTGGCACCGTCGGGATACTTTTTCGTGTGCTTGAGCACACGGTAGCGCTGGTTCTGGCTCTCCTTGTCGACGCTTCCGCCGTACATCGACCAGTCGTCGACACTAATGACCCGGCCGGAGTCAGTCTTTGCCGTGAACCAGATGCCGCCGGTCGTGATGTACGATGTGTATCCGCCGACGTTTACCCCCACCCACTCGGGATCATACCCCGGCCAGTCAAGTCCGTAGCTCTTCCTCGTCCAGCTCGCAAACGTAACGCATGTCTTGCTATAGTGATAAGAATTCCAGAGCATCCCGCGCCTGAAGTTCAGGAGCGGCCCTTCGACCTGGGAGAAGGCGCTCCCCGCCCCTCCGAAGAGGAAGATGACAACAACAATGAGATGTACTTTCTTCATGAGCGACACATCCTTCTGGACAGTTGAGACGCAGGGGCTCAGATGCCGACCCCCACCGTGAAGAAGACCTGCCGCGGTATGTTGCGGTACGCCTGGTAGTAGTTGAACCGGTACACCTGCCGCGTCGGATCGGTGCCGGGGTCCATCATGTTGATGCCCCGCTCCACCCAGTCCGAGAGCGGTGTGGTCTTGTAGTCCATCGGCGTCAGCCAGTGGTTGTCGAACACGTTCATGACCCGGATGCCGAGGAGGATCATCGTCCCGCCGAACTTCAGGCTTTTCGTGATGTTCAAGTCCATGCGCGCTTCAAGCGGGAAGCGCCGGTTGTTCGTCACCTGGTCGTTCACATAGGCCTTGTAGAGATTAGCACCGAGCGTATCATACGAGGGAACGTAGGAGAACGGCACGCCGGATGTCGCGGTGTATGTGACGCTGAGCGTCATGTTCTCAAACGGACGCACGCCGAAGAGACCCAGCCCGCTCTCTTCAGGCACGGTGTACGAGACGAGCGCGCGGAAGCTGTGCGTCTTATCGTCGTACGAAAGGAAATCGGTCGGTGCATACGGGTCCTGAAAGTTGCGCGGATCGTTCGGGTCCGGGCTCCAGAGCCGCGTGGAGCCGTAGTAACCGTATGTCGTCCGCGAAAGGGAGTAGGCCAGGCGGTACTTCCATTGCCCCGAGGCCACTTTCTCGAACGTCACATCGACGCCGCGGGTCGCGCCGAACTGGTTATTCGCGCTGGTGGAATAGAAGCCGGACGGCGTGCTGTAGATGCTTCCGTCGCCGGCATGGATGTAGAGTGTGCCGATCTGGCTCACCCGGTCGTTGTAGTATGCGACCACATCGAGCCGGTGTGTTCCCCCGATGCTGTGCTGGATGCCGAACTCATAGTTGATGGTCTTCTTCGGGCCGAGGTCCGCGTTGCCGTACGACGCCCAGCCGGCCCAGTTCGTCCGGGCATACGCCTGGGAGAAGATCGGCATCGAGATGAAGTGCCCGTATTGTATGCGGAAGGCAGTCGCCTCGCCGATCGGGAACGAAAGGCCGAGGCGCGGTGAGACGTTGACGTAGGTTTTCGGCAGCTTCGTCTCCGGGTCACCGACGGTCGCCGACCCCTCGGCAAAGTAGAACGGATTGAACCGGTCGGCAGGCATCGCCGTGTTGAAGTTGTACCCGTCGACCCGCACGCCGACGTTCGCGACCATCCCCTGGTACTCCATCTTGTCCTGCAGGTAGAAAGCACCGTAGTATGGATAGGCGCTGTAGAACTCTGCGAAGCCAGTCCGCGTGATGAAGGCGTTCGCCGCGTAGCTTGAATAGACCGCGCTGTTCCACATGTCCCAGTACTGCAGGTCGAACCCCGCCTTCAGCATGTTGGAGGGGGTGATCTGGTTCGTGTAGTCCCCCTTGAGGCCGTAGAAATGGGACCGCAGGTCCTGCTGGTTGAACGTCGTCCATGAGTAGATGGTCCGGTACCCTTCATCCCAGGGCCCCGCTGAGATGTACCAGAACCCGCGGAACACGTTGTCGCGCCAGGTCGACGCGCGCTGAGGGACAGGCTGGAGGATCAGGATGTACTTCTCAAGCTGGTGCGTCGCCATCACCTCAAGGAACGACTTCGGGCTGATGGTCCAGGTCCATGTCAGGCTTTGCGCTGTCGTGTATTCGTCGCGCGGCGATTCGGTCACGAGGTAGTACTTCGACTTCGCATCCGGGCCGGCCCACCGGATGTCCTCCGCGCCGGAGGAGACGCCGCCGTGGTATTGTTGATACATCAGCCCAAGCCTCAGCTTGTGGACTGGCTGGGGCTGGTAGGTCATCGTGAGGCTGTAGTTCTGGTATTTCTGGACTTTCTCGGAAGTCGGGATCCGGGTTGGGTTGTAGCGGTACTCGCCGGAAGCAAAGAACCGCAGGGCTTCCGCGTCCGTCCCGAGCGGGCCTCCGAAGCCGAACATGATGCGCTTGTAGGAAAGCTGGCGGTAATCATACGCGCCAAGAAGGTTCGCGTCTCCTGGCTCATGGTTGAGCACCCACTGGTTGTACATCAACTGCCGCCAGATGTCCACCGAATCGGGCGGGACCTGGTACGTCCCCACGATGGTCGTCGAGTCGAGGTTCCTCCGCCATTGGTCAAGCGTGCCCCAGTCCTTCCACTCGAATGCGTTGTGGCTGTACACGTACTCTCCCCAGTGGTACTGCCCGGGCGGACGGTACTCAAACCGCACTTCACCGGTGATCCGGTCGCTCCCTTCCTTCGTTACGACCTTGACGACGCCCGCCTGGGCATTGCCGTACTCAGCGGAGAAGCCGCCGGAGATCACCTGCATCTGCTGAACACCGAGCGGGTTGAAGTCATATTTCCAGGTGTTGTTCGCCTTGTCACCGACAGCCGCCCAGCCCGGGTTGCCGGTGCTGGCCGTGGTCTGCGTGACACCGTTAATCATATAGTTGATCTCGTACGCGCCGCTGCCGCGGATTGTGATCGTCCCGTTCGGGTTCCGTTGGATGCTCGCATCGAGGTCCATGATCTGACGGAGACCCTCGATCGGCGCCGACTCAATCTCTCTCGTGCTTATGCTCGTGGCGGTCTCGGTCCGGTCCTTCACGATGACCGGCTCCCTTGCCTCGACGACCACAGCGCTCATCTCAACGGCGGCCGGCGTGAGGGCGAAGTCGAGGGTGGTGGTGAGATCAATATTGACCTTCACATCCTTCACCTCCATCCTCCGGTATCCGATCATGCTCGCAATGACCCTCCACCTCCCTGGCGGGACGTTCAGGATTGTGTACTCGCCGTCGGCGTCCGTCACCGCCCCGAGAGTGGTTCCTGCCACAAGGACCGTGGTGCCGATGAGCGGGGTCTTTGTTTCGGCGTCCGTCACATGCCCGGTGATCTTGCCCTTGCCTTGGGCAAAGAGGCTCGCGGCCGAAAGCAGGAGCACGAGGAGCAGTGCTCCGGAACGCCGCCATATCAATGTTTGATACATACGACAAAGCTCCTTCGGTTTATCAGTTGCTCCTTTCAACTCCACGCTACGTACCTGTGCCTGCTCATCCATGGATGAGCGTGTGCAGCAGGGGGATATGACTGGACCGGCCGTATGGGGACCTGAGGCCGAGTCTGGTTCACGCGAATGAGTAGCTCTTGAGACTATTGAGAGATGATCGAAAGGGGAAGGTACGGCAGGAAAGAAATGGGGAAGATCCTGCACGAAACGCCGGGAGAACATGCGTGTGCATGCCTTTCGGCCTGCCTGCGCGGGCCATCCATGAGTTCCTTCCCTCATAGGGAGGCATCCTGCCTGTATCAATGTAACGTGGGAGCCGCTTTCTACAGTCTCTGTGCCTTGGCCCTCGAGGGAGAGCCTCCTTCAACGCCAGAACGAAAGCAGGATGATATTAACCACTTCGCCCCGCATAATCAAGCACACCGCTGGGTACCACGCGAGCATCAACGGACAAGGATGAGCTTCCTCGTCTGCACAGCCCCATCGATCTCGAACCGTGCAAAATAGATACCAGATCCGATCCCCGCGCCGTCGAACGCCACCCGGTGCTCTCCCGCCCCCTGATACACACCCTTGACGAGGGTCTGCACCGTTCGACCGAGCAGATCGACGACCTCAACATGCACGAAACTATCGGACGGGAGCGAGTAGGTGAGCGTTGTGCTCGGATTGAAGGGATTCGGGAAAGCCGGTTGGAGCTCATAACGCCGGGGCGTCTCAGAGCGTCCTTCGCTCACACCGCTGAGGCGTGCTCCGGGACTCAGCCGCCGGTCCAGCAGAAGC
>PEWR01000141.1 GCA_002779395.1 Ignavibacteriales bacterium CG07_land_8_20_14_0_80_59_12 | reverse complement strand
TCACCTGCATTCGCATTCAGTCGAAAGCACCAAACCATGCGTCTCTCGACTCGTCGCCTCTTGCCGCCGATTCCCACTATGTGCGCCGATTCACATTTACCGGACAGGTCGAGCTTCCGACGGTGTGGGAAGGCGAGGTCAGCAAGGTAGGGTTGAAACTGGAGCAAACTGGCGATTTTGTGCTTGCTGATGGAACTTCTGACAACAAACTGTATGTTGAGTATGAAGTCAACAGGGTAAAGGAGGAGAAGCCATTCCCCTGCTGGTCACCGTTTCTGGACAAGGCCGGGAAGCTTCGAAAAGGCCCCGGCGGCATCTGAGTCGCCGATTTCAACCGGACGGGCAAGCAAAGGAACGGAGTATCTGCCTGGCATGAATTCAACTACGTCTGGATGGCCCGTCAGGCGAGGTAGATCTAAGTCGAGCTGCGTCGTTTGCTTTTTGTGTTAGTATCGTGTATCTTAATATTGCATTAAACAGTACACCGTTTTTGCGCACCAGAACTGTAGTTTGCTGTAGCTGGGAAGGTTCTCGTCGGGTCGTTCAGCAAACGAAGGGCGGGTCGGGACCCCCGAGGGGACGGACCTATAGCCCGTGTCTCAAGCGCCTAGAAACTGGCTGTACGAATCCCAAGAACCTTTTCAGAAAGGTTACGTTCCATGGAAAAAGGAACAGTGAAGTGGTTTAATGGATCCAAAGGCTACGGATTCATTCGTCGCGAGTCTGGTGAAGATGTGTTCGTGCACTACACCGCACTCAAGGGCAATGGCTTCAAGACGTTGAACGACGGCGATCTCGTCCAGTTCGATGTCGAGAAGGGAGCCAAAGGCCTCCAGGCTGTGAACGTTGAGAAGATCCAGCAATAAGCCACAGCTATTCACGAGAGCCCCCGCCGAACGGCGGGGGCTTTTTTTTGTTTCTCCCCATCTTGACTCAGTCCCGAAAAGTCCGTACACTTTCAACTAAGGAACCGCAGTGACGGCGTAGGTGTCGGCACACGCAACCGCCTCCACCGGTTTCCCGCATCGCATCGGAACAATCTGCCAGTCTGCGGCTGAGGTCCCGGTACTGCCACATGTCTCAAACTCCGCTGGAGAAATGTATGCACCGGATGTCTTCCCTGGCGGACTTGCTTGTCAACTCCGGTGTCCCAACGCGCATCGATGCCGCACATGCGATCGCGCACAACAAGGTGATGGTGATCGACAATGAGACTGAAGTTACGGGATCATTCAACTTCACAAAGGCGGCCGAGGAGAAGAGACTCCGCGTGGAGCTTGCAGAGTAGGGAGTCGCCGATGAGAGCGCTGCCGGCACTCTCTCTCCTCATCGCTCTCCTCCTCTGGGGTCCCGGCTGCATTGTAAATGATGATACGGCGAAGAACGGTTCCGTCCCCTCCGGGGCGTTCGAATACGCCGGGTTCGATAGCACAGGCAAACCGATTACAAAGGGGTGGCTCACATTGATCTACGGAGATTCATCCCGCATCTCGGGAAGTTGGCATCTTGACCCAATCGTTGATCCGCAGAGAGTCGGACACCCTACGGGCAGCGGCACCTTGAGAGGAAGCGCAACTCATGACGTGGTCTGCGTTGACCTCTTTCCCGGCTACGCGGACCATAACCTTCTGCTTCGAGGGACTGTTTCGGGCAATCAATTCGTCGGAGAGTGGCACCGGATAACGCTTGTCGGCGAGACAAACCACGGCACGTTCCGGGCCCAGAAGAGGTGACCCTAATGGAAGAGGGAAGGATTCACGACGGGGATGCCTTGCACATTGACCAGATCGGCGAGATATCGCTCATAGTTCGGGATATTGAAGAGTCCTGCTTTCCATCCCTCCGCTGATTGTTACCCCCAAACGACGTATATTGGGATCACCTACGATCGCTCGCTTCGCTCCCTCCTACAGGACAGTCTGGCGGGAGACAATCTCTCCCCCTGATGATGTTCCACATGCGGAAAGAAGGATCATGCGACATTGGGTGTCTTTAGCGCTGTTCTTCGCTCTATCATCAACCGCCCTTTTTTCTCAGACCATTGTCTTCGAAGAGGGATTCGACGAAGGAAGCCTCTATGCCAACTCCGCCTGGGCGAACCACGATCCGCGCCATCGCATCACGCTCGATTCCACTCGCTTCTTCTCACCCCCCGCCAGCCTGAAGGTCTCGACAGCGGACGAACACACATCATCGCTCAGCTATATCGAAGCCGGCACAAGGATCTACGGGACGAGGTTCCCGTTCGAGCTGAGCGAGAAGATCTACATCGAGTCGGTGGTGGATGAAGGGATTCCGTTTCTGATGAGCGGCCAGGGGACATCGTTCGTCCTATTCCTCATGCCGAATGGACTCGTCCAGCTCGTGGTTCTGAAGGACCCCATCCGATGGGTACCAGTCACGCTCAATGTGTCCGACGGCTACACGCTCAACCGCTGGATCGATTTCCGGGTGACGTACAACGGCGCAGACAGCGTGTCGCTGTACATTGACGGCATCCTCAAGGGATCAATCGCGCAGGCTCTCATGACGGCACCTGTGAGAATGACCATCGGGAATCCCTCTACGGGACATACCAGTACGTTCTACGTCGACGACATTCGGATCACACGCGGCTCGATCCCTCCACCCGGCAAGCCGGGAACCGTCCTGATCATGCCCTGTTCCGATACCGGGACGTGGGACGGACAGGACGTGAACGTGGAGAGGAACAATGTCCACTTCGGGCTCTTCTCCGATCCGGGAGCGAATTCCTATAAGGTGATCAACCCTGAGTTTCGCCGGGAGATGAAAGACAGCCGCGGGAACCCGATGGTCTTCACCTGGTTCCTCATCGGCGGCGGGATCCTCTCGAAGAGCACAAGCCTGGAAGTGCAGGAACCGTGGATCGGAAACCTTGAAGCGATCAAGCGGTACCATGATACCGACGTCCGAACAGTGGGAGATGAGCTCGCCTTCCACTACCACAACTGGGTCTGGAACGACCCGGACCACGACGGCATTTCTCACTGGAATCAATCAACAAAGCTTGATGAGTGGCGCGGTGAATTCCTTGAGACTATCGGCCGGCTCGTCATCGACGGCCGTGAATTCCCAACAGCATTCCGGAGCGGCTGGCACTACATGGACTCCGCATGGGAGACGCTCATCGACAGCCTTATCCCGTACCGTTTCGAGAACACATCGCCCGATCAGCATGATGACACAACAGAGCCGATCGACAATATCTACAACTGGTCGCTTACGCCGCGTGAATGCGTGCCGTATCATCCGAGTCCGACAGATTATCAGGTACCTGGAACGCTGAAGGGCTGGGAGACGCGCTGCAGCTACATGAAGCGTGCGGCGGCAGGATCGATATTCGATGCCTTCTCGGCGGCGGCAGATGGGAAGAACCAGTTCGTCACGGTCTGGTCCCACCTCCCCGAAGGTGACTTCCCTGACCAGATACGTCAGGTGGACTCCGTGGTGCAGGACGCGGCGCAAGCCTTCGCAGGTATCTCCTTTGAATATGTGAGGGCAACCGACGGGATGAAACGGTGGAGAGGTGTGACCGACACAACCGCGCCCGCGATCAACGTCGACAAGACGCTTCACGGCGATACCGTCGAGATCGGCGTGTCGTTCTCCGAGCCGATCTATCAGTCGCTGCTCCCCCTCTTCGGCAAGACCGCGGACGGACGGGTCTCGACGATGCCCTCGTGGCAGGTCTCGGCGCTTTCCTGGCATGCGGCTTTCGTGAGGTCGCAATCCGACTTCCGAACGATAGGCATCGGTGTGTGCGACACGGCCGGGAATGCCGCCGTTGCCGTTCTTGACGTTGCTGCGAATGCGGTCGAGTCGACGGCCGGGACGTTCCCCGCGGCTTTCCGCCTTTCCGCCCCGTACCCGAACCCATTCAATGGGATAACTGTCATTGACTACGAAGTTCCTTCCCCCTCCGAACTCAGGATTACCCTGTATGATGCGCTGGGACGGCAAGTGCAGACGGTCCTTGATGCGCACTGTCAGCCTGGAAAATACCGCGCCGTCGTCAATGCATCGGTCCTCCCTAGTGGTGTGTATCTGTGTCGATTGACCGCCTCTTCCGCAGGCGGCCCCCCGCCGTTTGCCCGAACGAAGCGGCTTCTTCTCGTCAAGTAGGGTTCCCCGTCTCTTCAGCGGAGACGTCCTCGACGGAGTCTACTTTGGCATCGTTGTCGTTGCAGTCCTCCTCGGCCTCTGGCACAACTCCATCACGGCGCAGGAGTACGTCGAGCTCTTCAAGAGCGTCGGGAGCGTCTCGCACCCGTTCTAGGGAGGTTAAAGGCCTTTGGCCAAGCCTCTCCGCCTCGCCTGCCAGTTTCTGGACATGCTCACAATCCTTGAATCACAGCACCTTTAAACTCATGGACCGATGAGGGTTCGATCGAGCAGTTCACTTTCTCACTCATTTCTCGTATTATTCATCCGACCTTTTCATTGCCTCGTTGATCGACAACTTCCGGAGTCCACCGTGATCCCGATCAGAATTCACCGTTTCTTGCTCTTTCTTATCATTGTCTTCACGCTCGGCGCCCGTCTTTGTGCCCAGCTCGGTCCTCTGCACGGCGTCGATTCCATGATCAACACTTCGATGCACGACTGGAAGATCCCGGGGCTCGCTGTCGCCATCGTGAAGAACGACTCTGTTCTGTTCTCGAAGGGATTCGGCGTTCGCGAGGTCGGCAAGAACTTGCCCGTCACCGACACTACGCTCTTCGGCATCGCGTCTCTGACCAAGGCATTCACCGCCGCCGCTGTCGGCCTGCTCGTCGATGAAGGAAAGATGAAATGGGACGACCCGGTCGTGAAGTACCTGCCGGGCTTTCAGCTCTACGACTCATGCATCACGGGCC
>PEWR01000134.1:8650-16821 GCA_002779395.1 Ignavibacteriales bacterium CG07_land_8_20_14_0_80_59_12 | reverse complement strand
GAGGGGAAGTATGCGACGCTGAAGCTGCCCTCGGGCGAGACGCGCCTCGTCCAGGCGGACTGTTACGCGACGATCGGGAGCGTCGGGAACATTGAGCATGAGAACATCAGCATCGGGAAGGCGGGCCGGTCGCGCTGGATGGGCAAACGACCCCACGTCCGCGGCGTCGCCATGAACCCGGTGGACCACCCGCACGGCGGCGGCGAGGGCAAGTCCCCTCAGGGGAACCCGCACCCGGTCTCGCCGTGGGGCTGGCACACGAAGGGAAAGAAGACACGCAAGGTGAAGAAGCAGTCGAGCAGGTACATCGTCACACGGCGGAAGTAACTGAACAGGAAGACGGACTCGCATGGCACGATCGCTCAAGAAAGGACCGTACATCGACGCGAAACTTCAGAAGCGCGTTGATGAACTGAACCGGACGAACCAGAAGAGGGTGCTGAAGACCTGGGCACGGAACTGCACGATCCCGCCGGAGTTTGTCGGGCACACGTTTGCAGTCCACAATGGGAACAAGTTCATTCCGGTCTACGTGCAGGAAGCCATGGTCGGCCACAAGCTCGGTGAGTTCGCTCCGACGAGGATTTTCCGCGGGCACCCCGGGACGAGATCAGAGAAAACGGCGAAAGTCGCTTAAGGCAGGAACAACGTTCATGGAAGCACGGGCAGTTCAGCGTTACATCGGCTCTTCCCCCCGCAAGATGCGGCTTGTCGTCGATCTCATCCGGGGAAAGAACGTCGATCAGGCACTCTCCATCCTCCATTTTTCCCCGAACCATGCGGCGCGGGCGGTTGAGAAGACACTCCGCTCGGCGGTGTCGAACCTCCAGAACAAGGACGAGTCGGGCCGGGTCGAGATCGAGGAGCTTATCGTGAAGACGGCCACCGTCGACTGCGGGCCGACCCAGAAGCGGGTCCTCCCCGCCCCGATGGGCCGCGCGTACCGGGTCCGGAAACGGTCGAACCACGTCACGATAGTTGTTGCGCACCGGAAGGATGAGTGACGGTGAACCACGGCAGCACACGAACGGCGTAAGAACGGAGGGACTTTGGGACAGAAAACGCATCCGGTCGGACTTCGTCTTGGAATCACCCGGACCTGGGACTCGAACTGGTACGACGACAAGAGTTTCGGTCCGAAGCTCAACGAAGACATGATGATCCGGAATTATATCCGGAACCGCTTAAAGAAGGCTGGCATCTCCCGCGTTGTGATCGAGCGGACGCCGAAGCAGGCGCGCATTACGATCCACACTTCGCGTCCCGGTATTGTGATCGGGAAGAGCGGGAAGGAGATCAGCCAGCTTGAAGAAGAGTTAAGAAAACTGACCAGCAAAGAAGTCAAGGTCCTCATCAACGAAATCAAGCGCCCCGAGCTCGATGCGTATCTGGTGGCGGAGAACGTCGCAAGCCAGCTCGAGGGTCGGATCTACTTCCGGCGCGCCATGAAGGGTGTCATCACCTCCGCGATGCGCATGGGGGCCGAGGGTGTCCGCATCATGTGTGCGGGACGCCTCGGCGGCGCAGAGATGTCGCGGACGGAGCAGTACAAAGACGGCCGCATCCCGCTCCACACGCTCCGGGCCGACATTGACTATGCGGTCGCGACGGCGCAGACGATCTACGGCGCCATTGGTGTGAAGGTATGGATATGCAAGGGCGAGGTGCTTCGTCCCGCCTTTCGGCGCGACTAAGGAGAGCGTGAACCATGTTGATGCCCAAGAGAGTCAAGTACCGGAAACAGCAGCGGGGACGGATGCGCGGAAAGGCGACGCGCGGAGCGACAATCGCCTTCGGTGAGTTCGGCCTCAAGGCGCTCGAACCCGGCTGGGTGACGCAGCGCCAGATCGAGGCGTCGCGTGTTGCGATCACGCGCATGATGAAGAGAGAAGGAAAGGTCTGGATCCGCATTTTTCCCGACAAGCCGTTCACGAAGAAACCGGCGGAAACACGCATGGGGAAAGGGAAGGGCGCACCCGAGTACTGGGTCGCCGTTGTGAAGCCGGGCCGCGTCCTCTTTGAGATCGGAGGGGTGAAGCGGAACGTTGCCGAGGAGGCGCTTTCGCTCGCCGGTGACAAGCTCCCCATCAAAACGAAATTTGTGGTGCGCCCCGATTACCGTGAGGCGTGAAGGAAGGAGTAAGCAATGAAACCACACGAGATTCGGGAGCTTTCCGACGTCGAGCTCAGCCAGCGGATCCGTGAAGTGAAGGAAACGATGGCGAACCTGAAATTCCAGAAGGCGGTCGGCGGCCAGGTGCAGAACCCGGTCCAGGTCCGCTCCTTCAGGAGGGATGTTGCGCGGATGGAGACCGTGCTCCGCGAGCGCGCCGCGAAGGCGTCCAAGTCAAACGAGACAAGGAATTCATAAGGAATGGCGACAGTCGAACCTCAGGAAGGACGCGGACGGCGGAAGGTCCGGATCGGCACGGTGGTGAGCAGCAAGGCAGACAAGAGCATCGTCGTCCAGGTCGAACGGCGCGTCCCGCACCCGCTCTATAGGAAGTACTACAAGCGGACGACGAAGCTCATGGCGCACGACGCGAAGAACGAGGCGAGCGTCGGCGACACGGTGAAGATCATGGAGACGCGTCCCCTGAGCCGGCTGAAGCAATGGTGGCTTGTCAGGATCGTGAAACGAGTGAAGTGACCGCTGAACGCTGTGTCCCGCCCCTCCTCCGGCGGCCGGGGAGAAGTCGAAGAGCTATGGAGTCCGTCAGATGATCCAGGAAGAAACAAACTTAGTCGTCGCTGACAATTCGGGAGCGAAGAGAGTGCGCTGCATCCGCGTGCTCGGCGGACACGACCGGCGGTATGCCGGGGTCGGTGATCTCATCGTCGTCGCAGTCAAGAGTGCAATCCCCGGCGCCCCGGTGAAGAAGGGGGACGTCTCGCGTGCCGTCGTCGTCAGGACGAAGAAAGAGACGCGGCGGAACGACGGCACGTACATTCGCTTCGACGAGAATGCGGCGGTGCTTCTCACCGCGCAGAATGAGCCGCGTGGGACCCGCATCTTCGGGCCCGTGGCCCGAGAACTGCGCGAGAAGCAGTTCATGAAGATCGTCTCGCTCGCACCCGAAGTTCTTTAATCGAACAAAGGTCCAGATACAATGCATGTCCACAAGAACGATACGGCGCTTGTCGTGGCGGGGAACGCGCGGGGACGGAGCGGCAAGGTCCTCAAGGTGTACCCCGAGACGGGACGGGTCATCATCGAGGGTGTGAACATCATCAAGCGGCACACGCGGCCTTCGCAGAAGAACCCGCAGGGGGGGATCGTTCAGAAGGAAGCCCCCATCAACGGCACGAACGTCATGGTTGTATGCCCGAAGTGCAACAACGCGAGCCGCGTGGGACACGCACACGTTCCCGATGCGAGCACCGGCCGTCGCCGCGCGATGCGTATCTGCCGCAGCTGCGGAGAGATGTTCTAAGGTCAACGTTGTAGAGGGTTGCAGGAAAGCAATGGCGAAAGAAGAAAAAGAACAGGAAACACCGAAGGCAGGCAAGCCCGCGAAGGGAGCGGCCCCGAAGGGGGGCGCGGCGAAGGAGAAAGGATCGAAAGGGAAAGCGCCGAAGGGCGAGGCTCCCGTGAAGGAACCGGCCCCGCCCCCGCGGCTCTTCGAGCTCTACAAGAAGGAGATCATCCCGACACTCATGAAGCGGTTCGGCTACACGAACGTAATGCGTGTGCCGAGGCTTGTGAAGATCTGCGTGAACATGGGGGTCGGACAGGCGACGCAGGACGCGAAGCTCCTCGACGCCGCGGCCGTGGAGCTCACCTCGATCACCGGGCAGAAGGCCGTTATCACACGTGCGCGGAAGTCGATCTCGAACTTCAAGCTGCGCGAGGGAATGCCCATCGGTACGCGTGTCACGCTCCGCCGCGCGAACATGTACGAGTTCCTCGACCGCCTCATCTCGATTGCCATCCCCCGCGTCCGCGACTTCCGCGGCGTTCCCGACACATCGTTCGACGGGCGGGGGAACTATACGCTCGGACTCAAGGAGCAGATCATGTTCCCGGAGATCGACGTCGACAAGGTAGCGCGCATCTCCGGAATGAATGCCACATTCGTGACGACCGCGCGGACCGACGAGGAAGGGTACGAGCTCCTCAAGTCGTTCGGCATGCCGTTCGTGAAGCGCCAGGAAATCGCCGCTGAAACCGCCGGCCCACCTGCCGGACAGAACGCATAACAGGAGGACAGGCATCTGTGGCACGACTAGCAATGCGCGTGAAGGCCCAGCGCCAGCCGAAGCACAAGGTCATGAAGCACAACCGGTGCAGCATCTGCGGGCGGCCGCGGGCATACATCCGGAAGTTCGGCATCTGCCGGATTTGTTTCCGGAATCTTGCCCTTGAAGGGAAGATTCCAGGCGTGAAGAAATCAAGCTGGTAACCCGAGGTGTGGAGGTTGTATCAGGTATGAGCATGACAGATCCTATTGCCGACTATCTCACAAGAGTACGGAACGCCATCCGCGCCGGCCACCGCCGGGTCGACATCCCGGTGTCGAAGATGCGGATGGAGATTTCCCGGATTCTCCGCGATCAGAAATTCATCAATGACTTTGCGATCGTCGGGGAAGGGAGGGAGAGCCGGATCAGGATCTTCCTCCGGTACCACGACAGCAAGCCGGTCATCCGCGGTCTTGAGCGTGTGAGCACGCCCGGTCTCCGCACGTATGTCGGTGTCGATGATGTCCCCCGCGTCCTCAGCGGGCTCGGCATCGCCATCGTCTCGACACCGAAAGGGCTCCTGACGGACTCGGAAGCCCGCCGCGAGCATGTCGGCGGCGAGGTCCTCTGCAAGGTCTGGTAGGCTTCTCGAAGCGTATTCCACCGGGTAGACGAGAAAGGAAGAGTTTGCAGTGTCACGCATAGGTCGAAAACCGATTCCCCTCGTGAAAGGGGTCGCCGTCCATGTCACGGACGGCACCGTCCGCGTCAGGGGTCCGAAGGGGGAGCTGAGCGCCGTTGTCCATCCGGATCTCACCGTCACCGTCCAGGGAGAGGAGATCCAGGTCTCCCGCCCCGGGGATGCGAAGCGGCAACGGGCGCTCCACGGGCTGTGGCGGGCGAACATACAGAACATGATCACCGGCGTCTCCCAGGGTTTCTCGAAGCGGCTCGAGATCGTCGGCGTCGGCTACCGCGCAGAGATGAAGGGGAAGAAGCTCCAGCTCTATCTCGGCTACTCGCACCCGATCCTCTTCGGACCGCCGGAGGATGTCACGCTCGAGGCGCCTGCCCCGACCCAGATCGTTATCAGCGGCATCGACCGGCAGCTTGTCGGGGCCGTCGCGGCGAAGATCCGTTCGTTCCGGCCGCCCGAGCCGTACAAGGGGAAGGGAATCAAGTACGAGGGCGAGTACATCCGCCGCAAGGCTGGAAAGACTGCGGCCTCCAAGTAATGATTTTTGAAGAACTGGGGACGAGATGACTTTGAATACTCGGCAAGAGCGTCGCCTGCACATCAAGACGCACATTCGGAAAACCGTCAAGGGCACACCCGAGCGCCCGCGGCTCACAGTGTACCGGAGTCTCCAGCACCTTTACGCGGCGATCGTCGACGACACGACTCACCGGACACTCCTTTCCGTCTCGACGCTCGCGAAGGACCTCCGGGACGAATTGAAGGACGCGAAGTCGCGCAAGGAGAAGAGCCGGCTCGTCGGCAAGCACGTTGCACGGAAGGCGCTTGAGAAGAACATCACGACGGTGGTGTTTGACCGGGGTGGATACCTCTACCACGGGCTCGTGCGCGAGATCGCCGAGGGGGCCCGCGAAGGAGGCTTGCAGTTCTGAGCATGGGCGGGAGGATGGAGCCACGGACCGGGTCTGGAATGACTGTCGGGTCGTCTAATGGCAGGACAGCGGCCTTTGGAGCCGTTAGTAGAGGTTCGAATCCTCTCCCGACAGCATCGTGAACGGGCGATAACCATATCAAGCGGGGTGCAGCACGTGGCAAAATTCAAAGTCAGTGAACTGGAAGTCAAGGAGAAACTCGTCCAGCTGAAGCGCGTCGCGAAGGTCGTCAAGGGCGGCCGCCGCTTCAGCTTCGCGGCGATCGTGGTTGTCGGCGACCGCGCCGGACACGTCGGCATCGGTATGGGGAAGGCGAACGAAGTGACCGATGCGATCTCGAAGGGTGTGGACGATGCGAAGAAGAACATCGTCGATGTGCCGATCATCAACGGGACGATCCCGCATACGATCATCGGACACTATGGTGCGGCGAAGGTGATCCTCAAGCCCGCTTCGGCGGGAACCGGACTCATCGCCGGCGGTGCGGTCCGCGCCGTCCTCGAGTCGGCGGGCGTCAAAGACGTCCTCACGAAGTCGCTCGGCTCCTCGAATCCCCACAACGTCGTGAGGGCGACGCTCCGCGCGCTCCTCGAATCGAGCGACCCGACGCGCGTTGCGCTTCAGCGCGGGATCACGATCGGCAACCAGTCAACGACCGCAGCGTGAGGGAGGGACCGACGATGGCCGAGAAGAAATTGAAAATCACACAGATACGCAGCGTGATCGACTACGACGAACGGCAGAAGCGGACCATCGAGGCGCTCGGCCTCGGCCGGCCGAACTGGTCGACGGTGAAACCAGACACACCTCAGATCAGGGGCATGATCAACGCCGTGCGTCATCTCCTCAAGGTTGAACAGATCGAATCGTAAGGTGGAGTCTCTTATGGCAGAGGCGCTTCTCAGCCAGTTGCACTACGCAGAAGGTTCCCGGAAGAAACGGAAGCGCGTTGGGCGCGGACAGGGCTCCGGCCACGGCGGCACATCGACCCGCGGGCACAAGGGACAGAAGTCCCGCTCGGGCGCGAAACACAGGGCGTGGTTCGAAGGCGGACAGATGCCGCTCCAGCGGCGCACACCGAAGTTCGGGTTCACATCCCCCTTCCGCGTTGAGTACCAGATCGTCAACGTGAGCATGCTCGACAGGCTTGCATCGGACGGGAAGCTTCCCGACGGTGTCGTGACGCCTGAGAAGCTCTACGAGATCGGCATCACCTCGAAGAAGAGCGCGCCGGTGAAGATCCTGGGCGAGGGGGACCTGAAGGCGAAGGTGCAGGTCACGGCGCACGCGTTCAGCAAGACGGCCGTCGCGAAGATCGAGACGGCCGGGGGGACGGCACAGAAAATCACACCAGCTGCGTAGAGCGAAATGAGCAGATTGACCGAGAGTTTGCGGAATGTTTTCAAGATAGACGAGCTCCGGACGCGGATACTTTTCACACTCGGGCTCCTCGTGGTGGTGCGGATCGGCTCCCATATCACGCTCCCGGGTGTCAATGCGTCCGTCCTGGCGGACGCCATGCGCTCCTCGGCGTCGAACACGCTCTTCGGCCTCTATGACCTGTTTGTGGGCGGCGCCTTCTCGAACGCGGCGGTCTTCTCGCTCGGTATCATGCCGTACATCACGGCATCGATCATCATCCAGCTCCTCGGCGCCGTCTTCCCGTATTTCCAGAAGCTTCAGAAGGAAGGGGAGGAAGGACGGAAGAAGATTACGCAGTGGACGCGCTACGGAACGGTCCTCGTGTCGATG
Organism: Ignavibacteriales bacterium CG07_land_8_20_14_0_80_59_12; assembly: GCA_002779395.1. Classification (GTDB taxonomy): domain Bacteria; phylum Bacteroidota; class Ignavibacteria; order 0-14-0-80-59-12; family 0-14-0-80-59-12; genus 0-14-0-80-59-12. The sequence goes on along the minus strand of PEWR01000134.1, from coordinate 9,258 downwards.
CTCCAGGCTTGGGGCAACTCCATCCGCCTCGAGAGCATACGCGCCGGAGATATCCCGATCGTTCCTCCAGAACTCTCGGGATTCGGTTTCATGCTCTCGACGATGATCATCCTCACGAGCGGCACGATCTTCATGATGTGGCTTGGCGAGCAGATCACCGAGCGGGGCATCGGGAACGGCATTTCACTCATCATCTTCATCGGCATCATAGCGCGCTTCCCGCATGCGATCCTGGACGAGTACCAGCTCGTCAGCGCACAGGCGCGCGGCCTCATCGTCGAGATTGTGATCTTTGCGTTCATGGTCGCGATTGTCGGGTTCGTCGTCATGCTTACGCAGGCCACACGGCGTGTGCCTGTCCAGTACGCGAAGCGGGTCGTCGGCCGGAAGGTGTACGGCGGCGTGACACAGTATATCCCGGTGCGCGTCAACACCGCTGGCGTCATGCCGATCATATTCGCGCAGTCGATCATGTTCATCCCGCAGACGATCCTGACGTTCTTCCCCGAGAGCGACACGCTCCAGGGACTCGCCCGGTATTTCGACTACACGTCGGGTGTCTACATGGTCATCTACGGACTTATGATCATCTTCTTCACCTACTTTTA
>PEWR01000134.1:0-8640 GCA_002779395.1 Ignavibacteriales bacterium CG07_land_8_20_14_0_80_59_12 | reverse complement strand
GCCTTCAACCCGAAAGACGTCGCCGACAACATGCAGCGGCAGGGCGGGTTCATTCCCGGCATCCGGCCCGGCAAGACGACATCGGATTTCATCGACAACATTCTCACGAGGATCACCCTTCCAGGGTCGGTCTTCCTGGCGATCGTCGCGATCCTCCCCTCCATTGTGTACATGATGGGAGTGACATCGACGTTCTCATCGTTCTTTGGCGGCACGAGCCTCCTCATCATCGTAGGCGTTGCGCTCGAGACGCTTCAGCAGATCGAGTCGCACCTTCTCATGCGGCACTACGAAGGCTTCCTTACGAGAGGGAAGCTCAGGGGCCGCCGAGGGTGATGCCGCACCGCACCGGGGCAATCGCATGGTGACGATCAAGACGGAAGATGAAATTGAGCTCATGCGGGAGAGCAGCCGCATCGTGGCTGAGGTCCTCAAGCTCCTCGAATCATCAATCGTCCCCGGAGTGACGACCGAGGAGCTCGACAGGCTTGCGGAAGAGTACATTCGCTCGCGCGGCGGCGAACCGGCCTTCAAGGGGTACGGGAGCGACCCGGGGAACCTCTACCCGGCAACGCTCTGCACATCGATCGACGACGAGGTGGTCCACGGTATCCCGGGGGCCCGGAGGCTTGGGGAAGGAGAGATCATCTCGATCGACGTCGGCGTGCTGAAGAACGGCTTCTACGGTGACGGAGCACGGACGTACCCGGTCGGGCGCACCACGGACCTCAAAGAGCGGCTCATGCGGGTGACGGAACAGTCGCTCGAGCTCGCGGTCCGGAGAGCGGTGAGCGGCAACCATCTCCACGACATTTCCGCCGCCGTCCAGCGGCACGTGGAGGAAGCGGGGTTCTCCGTTGTCCGCGATCTCGTCGGGCACGGTGTCGGACGGCAGCTTCACGAAGACCCGCCGGTGCCGAACTACGGAAGGCAGGGGACGGGGCCGATCCTTGAAGAGGGCATGACGCTCGCGATCGAGCCAATGGTGAACGCAGGCTCGCACCGCATCAGGGTGGCGGCGGATGGATGGACCGTCCTCACGCGGGACCAGTCGTCGTCGGCGCACTTCGAGCACACGGTTGTTGTACGGAGCGGCGATCCTGAGATCCTCACCACCCTTCTCCGGGAACGGAAGAGCGGGGAACCGGACAACGACACGAGAGTAAACGCGCGCATCAACACACGCGGGACGGAGCATCGTGGCAAAACAGGGGCCGATCAAAGTTGACGGAGTCGTGACGGACACGCTGCCGAACGCGACGTTCCGCGTCCGGCTGGAGAACGGCCACGAGATCCTCGCGCACATCTCCGGGAAGATGCGGATGAACTACATCAAGATTCTCGTCGGCGACAAGGTGACGGTGGAGCTCTCACCGTACGACCTTGCCAAAGGGCGTATCACGTATCGCTACAAGTAAGCCATCGGCCTCCCGCTTCCGGGGAGCAGAAGGAGTCAGTGATGAAAGTACGGGCATCGGTGAAGAAAATGTGTGAACACTGCAAGATCGTGCGGCGCAAGGGCGTGGTCCGCGTGATCTGCACAAATCCCAAGCACAAGCAGCGTCAAGGGTAGGAGGTTTTCCATTGGCTCGAATTGCTGGTATTGATCTTCCCAAGAACAAGCGGGCGTTCATCGGACTGACCTACATCTACGGCATCGGCCGGACGTCGGCATACGACATCCTCGAGCGCGCGGGTGTCGACCCGATGAAGAAGATCGTCGACCTGGGCGACGAGGACATCGCGAGGATCCGCTCGATCATTACTTCGGACTACAAGGTCGAGGGAGCGCTCCGGAGCGACACCCAGATGAACATCAAGCGTCTCATGGACATCGGGTGCTACCGCGGGCTGCGCCACCGCCGCGGCCTCCCCGTCCGCGGCCAGCGGACGCGGACGAACGCCCGGAACAGGAAGGGCAAGAGGAAGACGGTTGCCGGGAAGAAGAAGGCGATCGCGAAGAAGTAACGGACGGGCAGTCGGCTCGATCACTGATTCATAGAGGAGAACGGCATTGGCGAAGACAACGCGCAAGTCCAAGAAGAAGATCCACGTTGACGTCAACGGGCGTGCGTACGTCAAGGCGACATTCAACAACGTGCTCGTAACCATCACCGATGTTTACGGGAACGTCATCTCCTGGTCGTCCGCGGGGCGGAATGGGTTCAAGGGATCGAGGAAGAACACACCGTACGCCGCGCAGGTTTCCGCAGAGGCCGCGGCAAAGGAGGCGTACGTGATGGGGCTCCGCAAGATCGACGTCTTCGTGAAGGGGCCGGGCGCCGGGCGCGAGGCGGCCATCAGGTCGTTCCAGTCGGCCGGACTTGAGATCGTGAGCATCCGGGACATCACGCCGATTCCGCACAACGGTTGCCGTCCTCCAAAGCGCCGGCGCGTGTAGATTCTGTCACCGGCCCGGCGCCAGGGAGGCGCGGGCCACAGTGGAACGAAAAGGTAAAGGGAATATGGCTCGGTATATCGACGCAAACTGCAAGTTGTGCCGGCGGGAACGGCAGAAGCTGTTCCTCAAAGGTTCGAAGTGCTTTACGGAGAAGTGCCCGGTGGAGCGGCGGAACTTCCCCCCGGGTCAGCACGCGCAGAACCGGCGAGGAAAGTTCTCCGAGTACTCCGTCCAGCTCCGCGAGAAGCAGAGGGTGCGCCGCACGTATGGTGTTCTCGAGGCGCAGTTCCGCAACTACTTCGATCGGGCGCGGCAGCAGACAGGGAAGACCGGTGAGACCCTCATGAAGGTTCTTGAGCGGCGGCTCGACAACGTCGTGTTTCGCCTCGGTTTCGCCCCCTCGCGGAAGGCAGGGCGCCAGCTCATCCGGCACCGTCACTTCCTCGTCAACAACAAGATTGTGGACATCCCCTCGTATCTCCTGAACCCGGGCGACACGATCCAGGTTCGCGAGGCGAGCAAAAAGCTTGAAGTCATCCACTCCTCCCTGAAGCGCATGAAGGATACGCAGGGACCAGGATGGCTCTCCGTCGACAAAGCCAACCTCACCGGCACGTTCCTCCGTGTCCCTGAGCGCGAGGAGATGATGATTCCGTTCAACGAGCAGCTCATCGTTGAGCTCTACTCCAAGTAAGGCTCAGACGCGACGAAAACGTCAGGAAGGGATTGACATGGGTGTTCAATTTTTGGAAATGCCGGAGGCCATTGTTCTCGATGAGATGACGCACACGCCGCGTTTCGGACGTTTCATCGCGCGGCCGCTCGAACGGGGCTTCGGAGTGACAATCGGGAACGCCTTCCGCCGCGTGCTCCTCTCGTCGCTCCCGGGCGTGGCGCTGACGGGATTGCGGATCGACGGTGTCCTCCATGAGTTCTCCACCATCCCGGGCGTCGTCGAAGACGGCGCGGACATCATCCTCAACCTGAAGTGCGTGCGTCTTCGGGTCCCCTCGAAGAAGGCCACGAAAGTCGCGCTGAAACTCAAGGGTCCGAAGGCTTTCACCGCCGACGACATTCAGAAGGCGAGCAGCGAAGTCGAGGTGCTCAACCCCGAGCTCCACATCGCCACGCTCAACGCCGATGCCGAATTTGGGATCGAGCTCCGGGTCGGGTACGGGAAGGGATACGTCCCCGCCGAGGAGAACAAGTTCCCCGATGAGGGGATCGGGCTTATCCCACTCGACGCGGTCTACTCCCCGGTGAAGAGCGTCCGGTACGTCGTCGAGAGCACACGTGTCGGACAGCGGACGGACTACGAGAAGCTCATCCTCGACGTCGAGACCGACGGATCGATTACGCCGGAGGAAGGGATCGTTCAGGCGGGGCAGATCCTGCGTCAGCACATCGACCTCTTCACCGGTCTTGGCTCGAAGGGAGAGGAAGCGCCGAAGGCGGAGACATCGGCGTCGGAGATCGAGGTGATTCGCGAGAAGCTCCAGCTTTCCATCGAAAGCCTTGAGCTCAGCGTCCGCTCGCAGAACAGCCTGAAGGCTGCGAACATCAAGACCGTCGCCGAGCTTGTCAGTCACACCGAATCGGAACTCTCGAACCTCCGGAACTTCGGCGATAAATCGATGTCCGAGCTCCGCGAGGTCGTCGAGCGCAGCCTCGGCCTGCGGTTCGGGATGGATGTGAACGAGTATTTGAACAGCGAGGATCACTAACGAGTCTGAGAGACTGAGGAACGCATGCGACACGGGAAAGTTGGACGGAAACTAAAGAGGACGGCAAGCCACCGGAAGGCAACGCTAGGGTCGCTTTCGACGTCGCTTCTCCGGCACAAGAAGATTCAAACGACGACTGCGAAAGCGAAGGAAACGCGCCGTGTCGTGGAACGGGTGATCACGCGCGCGAAGCGAGCCATCGAGCGCGAGGCGAAGAGCGGCGCAAAAGACATTCACGCCCGTCGCGAGGTAGCGAAGTTCATCCACGACCGCGCGGTGGTGAAAGAGCTGTTCGAAGAGATTGCCAAGAAAGTCCAGGACCGGCCTGGCGGGTATTCGCGAGTCGTGAAACTCGGCCGCCGCCACGGTGACGGGGCGGAAGTTGCCGTCATTGAGCTTGTTGATTACAACGTTGGCCGTGAGGCAGGAAAGGGAGGGAAGAAATCGAAACGAACAGAGCAAAAAGAAGCACGCCCGGAACCCAGGCCCGCCGAGCCGCAGGCAGCGGCAGCACCGGCGGAGCCCCCCGCCGTAGCGGAGCCTACGAGCAAACAAGCATCCTCGTAACCGACCCGCCGAGGATCGATGGCCCCGGAATGACCATCGAGTCGGCGGAATTCGTCATCGGGATATCATCCCTCTCCGCTGGCAGGACCAGCGGAGTGCAGCTCCCGAACGATGAGCTCCCGGAGGTGGTGTTCCTCGGCCGTTCGAACGTCGGCAAGTCGTCCCTTCTCAACCGCCTCTGCGGGAAGAAGGAGCTGTCACGGACGAACGCGAGCCCGGCGAAGTACCGCGAGGTCAACTATTATTTTGTTAACCGCTCCCTCTATTTCGTTGACCTCCCCGGATACGGCTACGCCAAAGTCCCCGAACAGGTCCGCGCGAGCTGGTCGAACCTCATCGAGGAGTACCTCCAGCGGCGCAGGAATGTCTCAGTTGCCGTCCAGATTGTCGACGCGCGCCACGTCCCGACGGAGCTCGACCTCATGATGGCCGGATGGATCGAGTACTATCACGTACCGTACATCGTCGTCATGACGAAGGCGGATAAGATTGCGCGAAGCAAGCTGACGATGTACGTTGACCAGACGCGCGCCGCGTTTGCGCGGCACCGCTACATGCGCGAGATCGTTCCGTTTTCCTCTGTCACGGGTCAGGGGAAGCAGGACCTTCTCAACGCCATCGCGCACCAGGTCCAGTCGGCGAAAGACTGACGGCAAAGATCCCTCCGCGGAATTCCCGTCTCAAGATCCATCGGGAGCCGGGGCGGGATTCCCTCTCTCCATCAATCTCGCTTGATTCTCGGGGCACCCTTCCATAACTTTCGGCTGATGGCGCCTTGACAGCCGCTGTTGCATCTCTCTTGCCGTTCACGTAACTTCACCTACGAACTCTTTCCTATCTGCCCTCGCGCAGAACTCCACACAGGCACATTTCTTTCGGAGGGAAAGCTATCATGAAGAAGCGACTCTTTACACCGGGTCCCACGCCGGTTCCCGAGCATGTGCTTCTTACCATGGCGGAGCCGATCATCCATCATCGGCACCCGGAATTCCGCGAGCTCTTCGAGCGCCTGAGCAAGAACCTGCAGTACCTTTTTCAGACTTCACAGGATGTCATCAGTCTCACCTCGTCCGGCAGCGGTTCGATGGAGGCTGCGGTCGTGAACCTCCTTTCCCCGGGCGATACCGCCATCACGGTGAACGGGGGGAAGTTCGGTGAGCGGTGGGGAGAACTCTGCCGTGCGAACGGCGTGAATGCCGTGGAAATCGCAGTTGAATGGGGGACTGCCGTCACTGCGGATGAGATCGTCGAGAGTATCAAAGCACATCCCGAGACGAAAGCCGTGTTCGTCACGCACAGCGAAACATCGACCGGCGTCGCGATCGACGTGAAAACCATCGCGCAGGCAGTCCATGCGAACTCGGGGGCCGTTTTCGTCGTCGACGGCATCACGGCAGTTGGTGCGCTCGAGATGAGGATGGATGAGTGGGGGCTCGACGTCGTCGTCACGGGTTCGCAGAAGGGGCTTATGATCCCTCCAGGGCTTGCGTTCATCGCGCTCAGCGAGAAGGCCTGGAAGCTCGTTGAGTCGTCGCATTGTCACCGGTACTACTTCGACCTCCTCAAGGCGCGGAAGTCACTCAAGGGAAACGACACCCCGTGGACCCCGGCCACGACGCTTCTCATCGGCGTGGACGTTGCACTCGAGATGATCCGTAAGGAGACACTGGAGAAGGTCTGGGAGAGGCATTCGCGGCTCGCTGCTGCGGTTCGCGCCGGCGTGCAGGCACTCGGACTGAGACTTCTTGCAAAGTCACCGTCGAACGCCCTCACGGCCATCTGGAACCCCGAGGTTCCGGACGTGAAGGTTTTCAACAATGCACTGAAGAAGAAGTACGGCATCACGGTCGCGGGCGGCCAGGGGCATCTCAAGGACAAGATCTTCCGGATTTCACACCTCGGCTACTACGACGAGCTCGACGTCCTCTCGGTCATCGGCGCCATCGAGCTCTCACTCCGCGACGCGGGGTACGTTTTTGAGCCGGGTGCGGGGGTCAAGGCGGCACAAACCGTTTTTCTTAACGAGTCATGGTGACGACATGGACGGAAAAGTCCTCATCACGGATCCGATCGAGCAGGGCTGCATTGACATCCTCAATGGTGAAGGCTTCTTGGTCGACCACAAACCCGGGATTCCGCCCGAGGAGCTGAAGACGATCATCGGGGGATATGACGCACTTATCGTCCGGAGCGGGACGAAGGTGACGGCGGACATCATTGAGCACGCCGGAAGGCTCCGGATCATTGGAAGGGCCGGCACGGGTGTCGACAATGTCGACGTGCAGGCGGCGACGCGGCGCGGCATCCTCGTCATGAACGTCCCGGGCGGGAACGCGATCTCGACCGCGGAGCACACCATCGGGCTCCTCCTTGCGCTTGCACGGAACATCCCCGCCGCGGTCAACTCTCTACGCGAGGGGAAATGGGATCGGAAAAAGTTCCTGGGCACGGAGCTGTGCGGGAAGACGATCGGCATTGTCGGGCTCGGCAAGGTGGGACGCCAGGTGGCGTCACGCTGCCGCGCGTTCGAGATGAAAGTGATCGGATGCGACCCGATCCTCTCGCCCGATGTTGCCGCGAAGTTAGGCGTCGAGCTTGTCACATTCGACGAAGTCCTTGAGCGATCCGACGTCATCTCGCTTCACACGCCTCTTTCCGATGAGACGCGCGGGCTCATCAGCGACAGGGAGATCGCGCGCTGCCGGAGCGGCGTGAGGTTCGTGAACTGTGCGCGCGGCGGCATCATCGACGAGGCTGCACTCCTCCGCGGACTCGAATCGGGAAAAGTCGCGGGCGCTGCTCTCGATGGCTATTCGAAGGAGCCGCCGCCGGTAGACAACCCCCTCATCAGGCATCCGAAGGTGGTGGCGACTCCTCACCTCGGCGCATCGACGGGTGAGGCTCAGGAAAAGGTTGCCATTGCGATCGCGCACCAAGTTGCCGACGTGTTGAAGGAACAGGAGGTGGTCGGTGCGGTGAACCTCCCGGACCCGTTGATTGCCGGGAGGAAAGACCTCCTGCCGTACTTCAAGCTCGCGGAGAAGTTGGGCTCCCTCCTTGCACAACTGATGCCGGGACCGCTCAAGTCGCTTACGGTAATGACAAGCGGAGAATCGCTCCACGGCGCAACGAACGCCATTCGGATCGCGTTGCTCAAGGGAATGTTCGACCGCATTCTCTCCGCTCCGGCGACATACATCAATGCCCCGGTCTTCGCGAAGGAGATGGGGATCGACGTGAGCGAGCGTCACGAAGCGCGTTTGAAGAGACCCGAGACGCAGGTCAGCGTCGAGTTTACAGCGGCGACAAACGAGCGGAGGAGCTGCGCGGGAACCGTGTTCGGCACGGGCGATCTCCGCATCACGAAGATCGACGGCTTCCCGCTTGAGATACGTCCCGAGGGGTACCTCCTCATCTACTCGAACGTCGACAAACCTGGTATGCTCGCCGCAGTGGGGAGCGTTCTTGCGAAGGCTGAGATAAACATTGCGGGGATCGCGCTCGGCCGCAACACGCCGGGAGGTGAGGCCCTCGCAGTTGTGAGCGTCGACTCGGAGGTTCCCGCGGGTGTCCTTGCGGAGATCGGAGCCATCAGCGGCATCGGAAAAACCCGTCTCGTTTGTCTGTAATCACGGATATCGCCTTCGAGATCAGGTTTCTGGTACGCTTGTTGATACTACTTCCTGTCGGCGATAGCTAGGGGAATCGCTTGACAATGAGATGAGTAACTTTTATATTGCTGTTAGTGGTACAGTTGCGAAAGGGCAGATACTGACAGCGATTATCTACTTAAAGGAGGTGATTGTCGAGGAAAGAGAACACCACTTGTGGACACGTGCGGCAAACCAAACGCCGGCCTGTTGCAGTGCCACTGCCATGTAGTAATCTCCACCACAGTTCTACTAAAACAAGGAGGTAGAATATGCGTCGAAAATTACTGGTTGTTCT
>PEWR01000036.1 GCA_002779395.1 Ignavibacteriales bacterium CG07_land_8_20_14_0_80_59_12 | reverse complement strand
GCCTGGGATATCCCGGACGACCTCGTTGAGGGACATCGCAACGGCGTTGCCGCGGCGCTTCTTCTCGGCTGGAGACTCCTGCAGGACAGGGCATCGGCCGCCGATGTCGTTGAGAGCGTGATCAGGGTACTTGAAGACGATCCGACGTTCGATGCCGGCCGGGGATCTTTTCTCAATGCTGCGGGCGAAATCGAGCTCGACGCGGCGATCATGAACGGACGGACGTTCCGGGCGGGAGCCGTCGGAGCTGTACAGAACATCCTCCATCCGATTTCCCTTGCACGCAAGGTGATGGATGAGAGTGAGCATGTCATGCTCGTCGGCGAGGGGGCGGCTCGCTTTGCGCGCGAGTGCGGCATCGAACAGTGCAGCCCTGAGGAGCTGCTCACGGGTCGTGAGCTGGAACGGTGGGAGCGGATCCGGTCCGCGAAGAAGAAAGGGAAGTTCTCGGCGAGGGATGCCTTTCGTCGCCCAAGCGGGACGGTCGGGGCCGTAGCTCTTGATACGACAGGACTCCTGACAGCCGGTACATCGACCGGTGGAACACCCGACAAATACCCCGGCCGGATCGGGGACTCGCCTCTCATCGGCTGCGGTACGTACGCCGATGGCCGGATCGCGGGCGTCTCTGCAACGGGCTGGGGAGAGGCGATCATCAAAGTCGTCCTTGCGAAATCCATCCTCGACCTCATGGATCATCGCGGCTCACCACCGCAGGATGCGGCTGCAGAGGGAATTCGGCTCCTCCGGGAGAAAGCGGACGGATTCGGCGGCGTGATCGTTCTCGGAAGGAATGGGGATACAGGGTGCGCCTTCAACACTCCCCGGATGGCCCGCGGCTACGTGACATCTGCGATGGATGCCCCGGTTGTGCTCGTGTGAGATGATGTGAAGAAAAGTTCGCTCATCGGCCATGTCATTGAGCTCTACGGTCTCGCACGCGGGAACGAATCTCCTCCGGACTCCGTTGTGGGAGAGTTCTTCAGGGAAAGGCGGTACCTCGGTTCCCACGACCGCCGTTTCATCGCCGAAGCTGTCTACGGCATCATCCGCTATGAGCTTCTCCTCTCACGAGCGCTCGAAAGGACGTTTGCGAGAGTTGAGGGGATGAAACCCGAATCCCGCGGGAGGGCGTCCGGCGCTGACACCGTCCGCGGACGCAGCGGTCAGTTCCTCCCAATCCTCATGTTTGCTGCATACGTCCTCATCTGCGAACGTGCAGACGCACTGCAGGCAGTCGCAGATTTTGAATCGACATGGAACGTGACGGTTCCGCACATTCCGATGCGCGAGTTCTTCAGCGCTCTTCGTAACTCCTCTACTTCCGCGGACTCTGCCGCTGCCGGGGAGCCGCGGAATCTCGCAGAGCTGTACTCATTCCCCGAATGGCTCGTCGATGTCCTGGCGAAGTGTCACGGCGTGGAATGGACGTCACGCTTCTTGCGCGCAAGCAATGAGCCTGCACATGTCACGGTCCGCGTCAATACATTGATGTGCTCCGTGGAGGAGGTGCAGGAGGAGCTCGGGCGAAGCGGGATCAATTCGTCAAGAACTTCCCTCTCGCCGTTCGGGCTCACGCTGGAGAGGCGCACGAACCTGGAAGCTCTGCCGTTGTTCAAGAATGGGGCGTTCGAGGTCCAGGACGAAGGGAGCCAGGTTGCCGCCCTCCTCGCATCCCCGCGATCCGGCGAACGCATCCTCGAGGTGTGTGCGGGTGCGGGGGGCAAGACGCTCGAGCTGATGACGCTGATGCCAGGTGGGGGAGAGATAGTGGCGACCGATGCCTCCGCAGAGCGTCTTCAAATCCTTCGCCGTAGAGTTGGTCGCATGCAGGAGTCCCGGAGGGACGGCAGCGGAACGCCGGGAGATGAGCAGAGGTTCTTCCCGGCATCTGGCGGGGGAAACATGTGCGTCACCGTGCTGCCTCCTTCGCACGTCGAGGGGGAATTCAACATCGTTTTTGTCGACGCTCCCTGCAGCGGACTAGGAACGGTCCGCCGCAATCCGTGGCTGAAGAACCGTGTGACGGAAGAGGAGGTCGACTCACTCCACGCACTGCAGTCCAGCATCCTTCGGGATGCCGCCAGAAGAGTGATGAAAGGCGGTCGACTGATCTATGTGACGTGTACCGTGACGACGCGGGAAAACGAGGAGGTCGTTGACGTGTTCCTTTCACAGGAGCGGGAGTTTCGCCTGGTTCCGGCCGCGCAGGTCCTCCAAGGATACGGCCTCGGTTCACTTGCCGATGACGGTTACCTTCGGCTTTATCCACACCTCCACGGAACAGATGCGTTCTTCGGTGCGTTGTTCGAGCGTTCGGTGTAATTGATGAAATCGTTGAGCGACAGAGACGACGTCTATAGAAAGTACCTTGACCCCGAGATCGTCTCGAGGCTGTCCACCATGGAGCTCCGTGCGCGGCTTGTGGTCGAGGGGTTCATCATCGGACTTCACCGAAGCCCGTACCACGGCTTCAGCATCGAGTTCGCGGAACACCGCCAGTACATGCCCGGAGACGAGATCCGCCACCTCGACTGGAAGGTGCTCGGCCGCACCGGTCGCTACTACATCAAACAGTTCGAGGAGGAGACAAACCTCAAGTCGTACCTCCTCATTGACGCAAGCCGCTCGATGGGGTACTCCTCGTGGAAGCATCCGACGAAGCTCGAGTATGCATCGTACCTCGCGGCGGCCCTCTCGTTTCTCATGATCCGTCAGCAGGACGCCGTGGGATTGATGGTGTATGACGAAAAGGTCCGTTCGTACCTCCCCCCGCACGCGACACGGAGTTACCTCAGGCAGATTTTCCACCAGCTCGATGCGACCAAACCGGGGAACCGGACCTCCACCTCCGCATCGCTTCACGAGATCGCAGAGCGGATTCGCAGGCGCGGTCTCGTCGCGATCTTCAGCGACCTTTTCGACGCGCCGGAGGATGTCATGACAGCCATCCGCCATTTCCGGCACAAAAAGCACGAGGTCGTCGTTTTCCACATCCTCGACCCCATGGAGAGGACGTTCGCGTTCGGATCAGACGCGTTGTTCCGCGACATGGAAACGGGGGAAGAGGTCGCGACCCAGCCGTGGCACCTGCGTGCCGCGTACAGGGAGGCAGTCGAATCGTTCATCGGTTACTACAAGAAGGAATGCAGAGAACACAACGTCGAGTACGTTCTCCTCGACACGACGACGCCGTTTGACGTCGCCCTCACTTCGTACCTCAACAAGCGAACTCAGGTCAACGGGTAGAATGTCGGAACAACATGGCGGAACTTGACCGAATCATCGTCCAGGGTGCACGCGAACATAACCTGAAGAACATCAGCGTCGAGATTCCGCGCGACGCGTTCGTGGTCGTCACCGGCCTCTCAGGCTCGGGGAAATCGAGCCTCGCCTTCGACACCGTCTACGCCGAGGGGCAGCGCCGCTACATGGAAAGCCTGTCGGCGTATGCGCGGCAGTTCCTCGGGATCATGGAGAAGCCCGACGTTGATTTCATCGACGGGTTGAGCCCTGCCATCTCTATCGAGCAGAAGACCGTCGCACATAACCCGCGCTCGACGGTCGGGACCGTGACGGAGGTCTACGATTACCTGCGCCTCCTCTTCGCTCGCGTCGGTGTTCCGCACTGCGTGAAATGCGGTGGAGCGGTGTCGAAGCAGAGCGAGGATCAGATCGTCGAAAACATCCTCTCGTTCCCCGCGGGGATGAAGGTGTTGGTCCTTGCACCGGTGGTCCGAGGCAGGAAGGGGCACTACCGTGAGCTCTTCGAGCAGATTATGCGGGATGGATATGTCCGCGTGAGGGTTGATGGTGCCGTCCGGGAGATCAACGCCGGGATGAAGGTCGAGCGCTTCAAGGTCCACGATATCGAAGTCGTCGTGGACCGGATCGAGATTCGGCCGGACGCCCGGAGCCGTATCGCCGACTCCGTGGAGAACGCCCTCAAGCTGGCCTCAGGCATGATCATCGTCAACGACGGGAAACACGACCGCCTCTACAGCCAGCATCTCGCCTGCCTGGTGTGCGGGATCTCGTACGAAGAACCCGCACCAAACTCGTTCTCCTTCAACTCTCCGTATGGCGCCTGCCCGTCCTGCAACGGCCTCGGCATCACTCGGGAGTTCTCGACCGACCTCATCATTCCCGACCCGGGACTCTCCATCGAGGAAGGCGGCCTCGCACCGTTCGGCAAGCCGCGGACGACATGGCATTTCAGTCAGATCCGGGCCGTCGCGGAACGGTACGGCATCCCTTTTTCGAAGCCGCTAGGGAAGTGGCCGAAGAAGGCGCTCCATGTCCTTCTCCACGGAGGGGGGGACGAGAAGTTCGACATCGAGTACCGCTACGGAAGCGGGCGAACGGTCGTCTACAAGCACCGGTTCAACGGCCTCATCGAGATTCTTCGACGCTACTATGAGGAGACGGCCTCAAGCTCGATCCGTGAATGGGCGGAATCGTTCATGTCTTCGAGCGTGTGCCGCGAGTGCGGCGGAGGACGCCTCAGGAAGGAAAGCCTCGCCGTGAGGCTTGTCGACTCGCAGACGGGCGACGAGAAGAACATCGCGGGGATCGTGAGCATGGCCGTCGACGGCGCGCTGTCGTTCTTCGAGTTGCTCTCGCTCACACCGCGCCAGGAGGAGATCGCGCACCAGGTTGTAAAGGAGATCAGGCAGCGGCTCAAGTTCCTCGTCGATGTCGGACTCGATTACCTCACGCTTGACCGCTCCTCGAGGTCCCTGTCGGGGGGCGAAGCGCAGCGCATCCGCCTCGCTACGCAAATCGGCTCGCAGCTCGTCGGCGTCCTCTACGTGCTCGACGAGCCGAGCATCGGGCTCCACCAGAGGGACAACCTCCGGCTCATCCGCTCGCTGAAGGGATTGCGCGATCTCGGGAACACGGTCCTCGTGGTTGAGCACGACCGTGAGATGATGGAGAGGGCCGACTATATCATCGACCTGGGCCCGGGCGCCGGTGAACACGGCGGATATGTGGTCGCGACTGGACCCCCCGAAAAACTGATCGCGGAAGTGAAGTCGGCCGGAGGGAGGACGCCTCTATCGCCGGACAGGTTCCGTTCCCTTGCGAACGCCCCGGCTGGTGCGGGGCTTTTAGGGGAGATAACGTTCGCAGCCGGAGCCCGGGTCGGCCGCTCGTTGACGCTCGACTACCTGAGCGGTAGAAAGCAGATCGAGACGGCAACGGTGCGGCGGAAGGGGGACGGGAAATGTGTTGTCCTGAAGAAGGCGTCGGGCAATAACTTGAAGAATGTCGACGTCCGCTTCCCGCTCGGACTCTTCATCTGCGTGACCGGTGTGAGCGGCTCAGGGAAGTCGACCCTCATCAATGAGACACTCTATCCCGTGCTTGCACGGGAGCTGTACAAGTCGAAGGAGATGCCGCTCCCGTTCAAGAAGGTTGAGGGAATCGAGCACATCAGACGCGTTGTCAGCGTCGACCAATCGCCGATCGGGCGGACTCCGCGCTCAAACCCCGCGACGTACACCGGCCTGTTTACCTCCGTCCGCGACCTCTTTGCCCAGCTCCCCGAATCGAAGCTTCGCGGATACCAGCCGGGGCGGTTCAGCTTCAACGTGAGGGGGGGCCGATGCGACGAGTGCGACGGCGACGGCGTGAAGAAGATCGAGATGAACTTCCTGCCCGATGTCTATGTCCTTTGCGATGCTTGCGGCGGGAAGCGGTACAACAGGGAAACCCTCGACGTTCTCTACAAAGGGGAATCGATTGCTGATGTCCTCGGCATGACGGTTACCGAGGCGCTTGAATTCTTCGCCGATGTCCCGGCGATCAGACGGAAGCTGGAAACGCTCCACGACGTGGGCCTCGGTTACATCCGGCTCGGCCAGCAGGCGACGACCTTGAGCGGTGGAGAGGCGCAGCGCGTGAAGCTCTCTACCGAGCTGTCAAAGGTGGGAACGGGGAAGACTCTCTATGTGCTCGACGAGCCGACGACCGGACTCCACTTCGAGGATGTGAGAATGCTCCTTTCCGTTCTCAACAAGCTTGTCGACAAGGGGAACACCGTCATCGTCATCGAACACAACATGGACGTCATTAAGAGCGCCGACTGGTTGATTGACCTGGGCCCTGAAGGGGGAGAGGAAGGGGGACAGATCGTCGCCGAGGGGCCACCCGAGAACGTCGCGAAGGTGGAAGGATCCTACACAGGACAGTTTCTCCTGCGCGAGTTCCAGAAGTAACGGCGCATCGCTCCCGATCCCTCAAGTGTGTCGTCCAACACTGTGGAGAAGTCGTTCGATTCGTTGAACGTGTACGGAACAATGGCGGGAGTGTAGCGGCGTAGTGATATGCTTTCTTCGTGCTTCCTGTCATTGATGAGCCACCGGAGGAGTTGTTCCCGATCTTCAACCCCACGACCTTTGCACCCGGTGCCACGCCGTTGAAGTCGCGGACGTTGCTGTTCTTGAAGCTCGATTCGCGGAAGGCGGCGGCGAAGAAAACCAGCACAGCCTAAAGCGCAACTGTCGGTTTCGGCATGCATGATTTCATAAGCCGGCCTCGATCGGTTGGTGCGGACGGACTCAGCGGCTCAGATCTTCAATGACGTTGCGCAGTGCCCGGGCGCAGACCGGGTCAAACTGCGTTTGCGTCCGTGAGATCATGATACAGTCTATCGCCGGTCGATAGAGACCCTTTGCCGCATACCCGGCTCCTTCAAACGCGCCGACCGTGGGGAAGGGATATTTGGACGAGTCGGCCGGAGTCGGTACCGGTGTTCCGGGGGCCACGAGGTCTCTCCACTTGACATCGGGCGGACTTAGAAGGGCGGTGATGTTCGGCTCCCACGGCTCGATCCCTGCGGGGTAGGCGTCATTGTACGGGGTTGTTGACGCATAGTACTCGTCCCCGAGGCCGCCGAAGCAATGTCCGAACTCATGGACGAAAACGTAGCTCGACCACTGGTTGTCGGCGCATGCGATGGAGTAGAGGTTGTAAATGCCACCGCCGCCGTAGTAGGGTGTGTTGAGAAGAATGATGACCGCATCGTACGGGATTCTCGCGAGATCGTCGCGCAGCCTCCTGTTCTCGGCGGTCAGTACGTACCGGGGGAGGTCAAAGAAATTGAAGGTCGTCTCGAGAGCGGTGTTGACCCACACGTTCTCGCGCGGCCGGTTGATGCCTGATTCCTGCGACGGCGTTTCGACCAGGGTGACATTGAAGTTCGACTTCATCTCCTTGAAGGGGGAAGTCGAGAAGAGCGCCTTCAACAGCCTGTCGGCATCCTTGCGGAACTTCTCCATCTCCTTTTCCGTGTATCCCTCCGCCAACATGACAAGATCGACGTGCGTCGCCGGATCTCCGTTCTTCAGCCACATTGTAACAGGTATGTTCTTCCCATGCGGCGTCCGGCTCACGAAACGTGAGGATGGATCGACATATGTGCTCCATTTCTCTACGAAACGGTTCCAGTGGTCACGCACCGCGATTGCGAGCTGGATGGGACGCTTCGGACAGGGGATGAGAACCGATTCCGAGAACGTCCGCCGGATCTTCAACGCGGCTTCGTCGGTGGTCTTCCATTCACCAAAGATGCTCGCGAAGCCGTGCGTGTAGATGAGCTGGTTGGTGGCGGCATCATAGACTCTCACCTGGTAGAGGCCGAGGTTCAGCGTGTCGACGAGGTTGGTCCTGCTCCCTGCAAAGGATGGCTCCTCGTATACCTGTTCGAGGCTGAACATCTCCTCGGTCTTTGTGCCGGTGTGATAGTAATCGACTCTCAACCGATTGTCAGCGAAGAACTTAGAGTACTCAATCGTCTGGGCATCTGCTACGGTGAATGCGAGGATGATCCAGGCTGCGATGTGACGTAATCTCATGGTGCATCTCCACGTGATGTGAGAGCGAGGGGGCCTCGCGCTCCAATGGGTGCGTCCGTCTATCGACGACGCGCGTCGGCGCCCGGGTGAGGGAGGATGTTCGGTGAAAGATCTATCGCGACCCAGGTGTGAGGATCGATTCTTTGATTCATCGTCCTTGCACGATTACAGCCATCCGTTCTTGCGGTACCAGGCCGCAGTCTCCGCGATCCCCTGCTCGATCGGGATCTTCGGGACGAATCCGAAGTCTTCACGCGCTCTCCGTCCCGAGCAGCTCCAGTTTAACTGGACGAGGTCGCGCACCTTCTCGATATTGAGGAGTGCCGGTTTCGACGAGAAGTACGAAGCTGCCTGTGCCGCCACACCTATGCCGTAGGCGAGGATGATGGGGATCCGGACTCGAATCGCTTTCTTCCCAAGCGCGCGCGCGACGAGTGTGCCCACAAATTCCCAATCGTACTGCTCATTGTTGGTGATGAAGTAGGTCTTTCCGATTGCCGCCGGATGTCGGGACGACTCGAAGATCCCTTCCGCCAGATCCCTGACGTGAATCAGCGATACCACTTTGGAGCCGATCACGGGCTGAAGGCCGTGCTTGATGCTCTTGAAGAACGCATAGACATCCCTGTCCCTCGGGCCGTAGACTGCCGGTGGACGGATGACGGTGACAGGGAGCTTCGCCGCCGCCTCGCGGCAGTACTCCTCCGCCTTCATTTTGCTCCTGCCGTAGGCAGTAATCGGGTGGAAGGGGGTCGATTCGTCGACGGGTGCGCGGTCGAGTCCGGGCCCCACTGCGGACAGGCTGCTGACGAGGACGAAGCGATCGTGCGGCGCACCGGAGGAAAGTGCAGCGCTCAGCAGGTTCCGGGTCGATTCCGCGTTCCCCTCGAAGTAGCAACGCTCGGTCTTTGCTTTTGTCACCCCCGCGACGTGGTAAATGATGTCCACATCACGGAGGAGGGGGACAAGAGTATCGGGTTCGCGCAGCGAGCCGTGGACGAGATCAACCGCGAGATTCTTCAGCCAGCGAGTGTCGCTCGTGGGCCTGATGAGGCAACGCACGCGAAACCCCTTTGTCACAAGGAGCTCGATGAGGTGGCTGCCGACAAGGCCTGTTCCGCCTGTTATGAAGGCTGTCGGGGTGTGTGACGACAATAGAGTAGAATCCGGCTTCGTTGACTTTTTGGCACCATAAAAGTATATTGAAAAAAATCCCAAATAGCAAAAACCCACAGTTGCATCGAAAAAGCCGGGAAACCCCACTAACGGGAGGGAGGACGATTGGATCTCTTCGACAAATGCCGCAGCTTTACCCGTGCCGACGAAGTCAAGAAGCTGGGATGCTATCCTTATTTCAAGGTCATCGAGGCGAACGACGGACCGGTCGTGACCATCGAAGGCCGCCACCTCATCATGGCGGGCTCGAACAACTACCTCGGGCTTACAACGCATCCAAAAGTGAAGGAGGCTGCGATCAATGCCGTGAGGAAGTACGGCTCTGGCAACTCGGGCTCCAGATTCCTCAACGGCACGCTCGACATCCACATTCAGCTTGAGGAGAGCCTCGCGAAGTTCATCGGCAAGGAGGCGGCTCTGACCTTCAGTACGGGGTACCAGACGAACCAGGGCGTGATTGCTACACTTGTCGGCAAGGACGACTACGTCATCAGTGACAAGGAGAACCATGCGAGCATTGTCGTCGGCACGTTGATGGTGAAGGGGAGCGGCGGCGGGCTGGCGAGGTTCCAGCACAACGACATGGCGGATCTCGAGCGCGTCGTTTCGGCGCTTCCGCTCGACGCCGGGAAGCTAATCGTTGCCGACGGCGTTTTCAGCATGTCGGGGGATATCGTCAACCTACCGGCCCTCGTCTCCCTCGCGCAGAAGTACAACGCACGGGTCATGGTCGACGACGCGCACGCTCTCGGCGTCCTGGGGACCGGCGGGCGCGGCACGGCGAGCTATTTTGGCCTTGACGGCAGCGTCGACCTCATCATGGGGACCTTCAGCAAGTCGCTCGCGTCCCAGGGGGGATTCGTCGCCGGTGACCAGAAAGTCATGGAATACCTGAAGCACCATTCGTCGGCATTTACCTTCAGCGCGAGCCCAACGCCGGCTGCTGCGGCTGCGGCGCTCGCAGCCCTCGAAATCATCGAGGAGGAGCCCGAGCGGATCGACCGGCTCCGCTACAACTCGAACAAGATCCGGAATGGGCTTAAGGACCTCGGGTTCAGTGTGATCATTGGGGAGACGGCCGTCGTCCCTGTCATCATCGGGGACGACATGAAAACCTTCATATTCTGGAAGGGGCTGTTCGACGCGGGGGTGTTTGTGAATGCTGTGATCAGTCCCGCGGTTCCGCAGGGGCAGCAGCTTCTCCGGACGAGCTTCATGGCCACACACGAAGACGCCCACCTCGACCAGATTCTTCACGCGTTCGAGAGGGTGGGGAAACAGCTTGGCATCATCCATTGATACAATGCCTCTCGAGGTCTATCCCCGAATGCCCAACGCCACGGTAACGGTACGTTGCCGTGGCGGTTTTGTTTTCTCGAGATCTATGGAAGGAGAACATCAGGAATGAGCGACGTGAGGGTGCGCCCGGTTGAAGGAAAGCGAGACGTCAGGCGGTTCATCAAGCTCCTGTGGAAGATCTACCGGGACGATCCGAATTGGGTTCCACCTCTGCTCATGGACCGGAGGAAGATCCTCGACACGGCCCACAACCCGTTCTACAAGCATGCCGA
Source organism: Ignavibacteriales bacterium CG07_land_8_20_14_0_80_59_12 (assembly GCA_002779395.1). Taxonomy (GTDB): domain Bacteria; phylum Bacteroidota; class Ignavibacteria; order 0-14-0-80-59-12; family 0-14-0-80-59-12; genus 0-14-0-80-59-12. The sequence goes on along the minus strand of PEWR01000036.1, from coordinate 6,573 downwards.
TATTGCCCTCTTTCTTGCCGAGAAGGACGGCGACCTCGTCGGACGCATCGCCGGAATCGTGAACCATGCCCACAACAAGGAGCACGAGGAGAACGTCGGCTTCTACGGCTTCTTCGAGTCGGTGAACGACCAGTCTGTCGCGAACTCGCTCTTCGATGCGGCGCGCAGATGGCTCAGGTCGAAAGGTGTGACGGCAATGCGCGGTCCTGCGAACCCGTCTGTGAACGACGACTGGGGCCTCCTCGTCGAGGGGTTCGACTTGCCGCCTGTCTTTATGATGCCGTACAACCCGCACTACTACGTTGACCTCCATGAGACATACGGCTTGAAGAAGCTGAAGGACCTCTACGCCTACAAACTCTCAAAGGACCGGGTGTTCACGGAGAAGTTCGTCCGGGTCGCCGAAGCGATGAAGGAACGACAAGGGCTCGCGATCAGGACGATCAACATGGATGACTTTGAGAACGAGGTGAAGCGGATCAAAGTCCTCTACAACAGCGCGTGGTCGAGGAACTGGGGCGCGGTCCCGATGACGGATGAGGAGTTCGACTACCTTGCGAACGATCTGAAGAAGGTTGTCGTCCCGGAGCTTGTTCTCATTGCGGAGCTGAAAGGGGAGCCGATCGGTTTCGCACTGACGCTCCCGGACCTCAACATCGCCCTGAAGCACAACCGGCATGGCTGGCTTATCCCGGGTTTCATTCGACTCCTTCTTCACAAGAAGAAGATCAACTGGGTGAGGATCATCACGCTCGGAGTTGTTCCCGAACATCTGCGAAGCGGTGCCGCTGCGATCCTCTTCTACGAAACCGGACGCCGGGGTGTCACCCTTGGCTACCCGTTCGGCGAGGCGAGCTGGGTTCTTGAAGACAATGTCATGATGAACCGGGCCGCCGAGTTCATGAACGCCGAGCTGTACAAGAAATACCGTATCTTTGAGATTCCGGTCTGATTGTCTGTCTGCCTTCCACGCGCCCGGCGGCTCTCCGCCGCGGTTCCCCCCTGGGGGAAAGAACGGCGGAGAGCCTAAGGGATCTTATCCAGGACACTAACAGGAGGTTGCTATGCCTATTACGCCAACGGCGAAAATCTGGATGAACGGGGAGTTCGTAGACTGGGCAGATGCGAAGATTCACATCCTTTCACATGTCATTCAATACGGTTCAGGGTGGTTCGAAGGGATCCGCACTTACCACACGAAGCGCGGCACGGCCGTGTTCCGGCTTCACGAGCACATAAGGAGGATGTTCGACTCTGCAAAGATTTACAGGGTGAAGGTTCCCTACACGATTGAAGAGATCGAGCAGGCTTGCATCGACACCATCAAGGTGAACGGGATGAAACTCTGCTACATGCGTCCCCTTGTCTATCGCGGGTATGGTGACGTAGGGGTTAACCCCACCGGCATCCCGATCGATGTCGCCATTGCAGTGTGGGACTGGGGTCGGTACCTCGGTCCCGATGCACTGGAGAAGGGCATCGATGTCCGCGTCGCTTCATGGAATCGGGCGGCTCCGGACACGTTTCCATCGGCCGCGAAATCCACCGGTAACTACCTCAATTCACAGCTTATCAGGCTCGAGGCGGCTGCAGACGGCTACGCCGAGGGAATCGCGCTCGACTCGTTCGGTTTCGTGAGCGAAGGGAGCGGGGAGAACATCTTCCTTGTCCGCGACGGCGTCATCTCTACCCCGTCTCTTGCCCGCTCGATCCTTCCCGGCATCACACGCATGTCGATCATCCAGATTGCGAAGGATGCCGGGTACGAGGTCCGGGAAGTTGACATTCCAAGGGAGATGCTGTACATTGCCGATGAGCTATTCTTCTGCGGCACGGCTGCCGAGATCACCCCGATCCGCTCCGTCGACAGGATCACGGTCGGCAGCGGGCAGCGGGGGCCAGTCACACAGGATCTCCAGAGGCGGTTTTTCGATGTTCTTGAGAACGGGAACGATCCGCACTTATGGCTCACGTTCGTGAAGTGAAAAAGGCCCGGGCAGGGTTCGGGATCTCCAGGGTCCTCGTCCCGATCGACTTCTCGGAACACTCGAAGTACGCGCTGCGCTACGCGGCGGGACTCGCGTCGTCGTGCAAGGCCGAAATCGTCGCGTGCTATGTGGTCGAGCCGACGATCTTCCCTGCGGACTTCAGCATGGGGCAGGTGGGCGTACCGAACGTCGAAGATGAGCTCCGTGTCAGGGGGAAAGAGGAGCTCGACAATCTTGTGATGAAGGTGCTTCCAACGCGCTTGAAGCGCAGGACGATCGTCCGCACCGGGCCCCCCGCAGCCGAGATTGTCAGACTTGCGGCGGAAGAGGAGGTCGACATGATCATCATCGCCGCCCACGGCCATGGCAAGGTGGAGCACTTCCTCTTCGGCAGCACCACAGAGCGGGTCATCCGGCGGGCAGCGTGCCCTGTTCTTACCGTCCGTCACCCTGCGGTGTGATCGCGCGAGGGAGGAGTCCTCTCGACCCTGCTCCCCCGGCGCGGTGTGATCCCGAACGAATGACAGGGGTCCGTCAGAAGCGGACCCCTCTTTATTGAAGGGGGATCACGAGCGGGGAGGTGGAGGAATTTCATGGTCTAAATCGCTATCTTACGAACAGGTTGTCAAGGGGATTGCATGACACTAAGTCGCGGGGGACGCCGTGCTCACTGATCTCTCCAGGATGCGGATCCAAAAGAACATCCTCGGCACCATCGGCCACACGCCGCTCGTGAGGCTTAACCGAATCAACGCCGGACTGAAACCCGTCATCCTCGTGAAGGTGGAGCAGTTCAATCCGGGCGGCTCGGTGAAGGACCGCATCGGAGTCGAAATCATCGAGGAGGCGGAGCGGAAAGGCAGGCTGAAGCCGGGAGGAACGATCGTCGAAGCGACATCCGGGAATACGGGTATCGGCCTGGCCATTGCCGCTGCTATTAAAGGGTACCATACCATCTTCACGATGCCCGACAAGGTGAGCGCTGAGAAAGTCCGTCTCCTCGAATCGTACGGCGCGTCGGTCGTCGTTACGCCGACAATGGTCCCCCATGACTCCCCGGAAAGCTATACCGAGGTTGCGAAGCGGATCGTGCGCGAGACGCCGAACTCCATCCTTGCGAACCAGTACTACAATCCGAAGAACCCTGATGCCCACTACAGGACGACCGGACCGGAGATCTGGGAGCAGACGGCCGGACAGGTGGATGTCCTTGTCTGTGGAATCGGAACGGGGGGAACAATTAGCGGGGCGGGGAAATTCCTGAAGGAGAAGAACCCTGATGTGAAGATCATCGCCGTCGACCCGAAGGGATCGGTTCTCAGGGACTATTTTATCACGAAGAAGCTTGTCACGACGGCAAAGCTCTACCAGGTGGAAGGGATCGGGCAGGACTTCGTCCCTGGAACGCTTCACTTCGAGTACATCGACGATATCATCGAGATCTCCGACAAGGAATCGTTCCTGACTGCGCGCCGCCTCGCACGCGAGGAGGGGATTCTTGCCGGAGGGTCGGCGGGAACGGCGCTTGCCGGCGCACTGAAGATCGCGAAGGATCTGACGGAACATCACGTTGTTGTCGTTCTCCTTCCCGACACCGGTGAGCGTTATCTCAGCAAGATCTTCAACGACGAGTGGATGCGGCAAAACCGCTTTCTCGAGCCTGAGCGGATCACGCTTCGCTACGTTCTCCAGGCGAAATCGAAGGCCGTTGCCCCTCTTATCTTCGTCGGGCCCGTGGACACGGTCCGGAAGTCCCTCACGCTCATGGATGAATGCGGCGTCTCGCAGCTCCCCGTGATCGAGAAGGAGACATCGGTCGGGGGCGTCGTCGAGAGCGAGCTACTCTCCACGGTGCTCAAGGACCAGTCGCTCTTTGATGTCCCTGTGAGCACGGTCATGGGGCCGAGCTTTCCCATCCTCGATTCCGACAGGTGTATCGACGATGCCGTTGAGCTCCTGACACGGGAGAACCCCTCGGTCCTCATCGAGGAGGGAGGGAAGATCATGGGCATCGTGACACGCTTCGACGTCATTGACTATCTCTCACGCTGAGACGCCCCGCGCAGCAGACGCGAGTGCGCCCGATCATGGCTGATGAAAGGATGCGCATGGGATTCTCAACAAAGGCGATTCACGCGGGGCAAGCCCCCGATCCGTCAACAGGCGCGATCATGACACCCGTATTCCTCACCTCAACGTATGTTCAGGAGGAGCTCGGGAAGCACAAGGGGTACGAGTACTCACGCGTATCGAACCCTACCCGTTCCGCACTTGAGGCAAACATCGCAGCATTGGAGGGAGGGAAGTACGGCTTTGCTTTCTCCTCGGGCATGGCTGCGATCACGGCTTTGTTCCATCTCCTGAAGAGCGGCGACCACGTCATCCTTTCGCAGAACGTCTACGGGGGAACCTACCGCGTCGCGACGCAGTTGCTCGACCGCTACGGTCTCGAATTCGAGTTTGTTGACACCACCGACGTGCGTGTCATTGAGCGTGCCGTCAGGCCTTCCACGAAAATGGTGTTTGTTGAGACACCCACGAACCCGACGATGGAGATCACCGACATCCGCGCGGCGGCGCGAATCGCACGGAGGCACAGACTTCTCTCGGTGGTCGACAACACGTTCGCGACGCCATACTTCCAGCAGCCGCTCAGGTTCGGCGTGGATGCCGTGCTCCACAGCGCTACGAAGTACCTCAACGGTCACAGCGATATGATCGGCGGTGTCATTGTGACGAGCGACGAAGTTCTCAAGGACCGGCTCCGGTTCGTTCAGAAGTCCGTCGGCGGCGTGCTGAGTCCGTTCGATTCGTGGCTTTGCCTCCGCGGGACAAAGACGCTTGCCGTTCGCATGGAGCGGCACAATGAGAACGGGATGCAAGTGGCGAAGTTCCTCTCGAAGCATCCCGCGGTGAAGCGGGTCAACTACCCGGGCCTTCCCTCGCACCCGCAGTACGCCCTTGCGAAGCGGCAGATGAAGGGTTTCGGTGCGATGATCTCGTTCGACGTCGGCTCGCTCACTGCTGTGAAACGTTTGCTGAAGCGGGTCCGGCTCTGCTCACTGGCGGAGAGCCTCGGGGGTGTCGAGACCCTCATCTCGCATCCGGCCACCATGACGCATGCTTCAATCCCCAAGGAAGAGCGGGAGGCGAGGGGGATCACTGAGGGCCTGGTTCGCATCTCTGTCGGCATCGAAGATGTGGAGGATATCATCGAGGACTTGAAACGGGCGCTCTCCTGACCCTCCACGATTGGCTTCTGCGTGCAATGGGGCGCTTCCTTGTGTCGTTGCCTGCACTTGCAGGCCTCGCTGCCGTGTTCCCGCAGGGATCGTGCGAATGTGCTGGCAAGGGCATTGAAGCCCTTGGCCGCCTCAACCTGCCTGAGGACGTCCGGCAAGTCATCCTTGTGAGAACTCTCAGCTTTGAGAGTCCTTACGGCCGGCTTGCCGCCTACTCGCGGTCCGGGAGAACGTGGAAACTGTCAATCGGACCATTCCCCGTCGTCACAGGTGAAAAGGGGCTCGCGTGGGGACGCGGAAGACATACCTTGAAAGGGAATGTCACTCCTCAGAAGGTGGAGGGGGATGGAAGGGGACCCGCGGGGATCTTCGAGCTTGGGGACGCATTTGGTTATGCACCGGAACCTCCCCCCGGCTGCCGGCTCCCCTACCGGACATGCACAACGGGTGACTTCTTCGTCGATGATCCATCCTCACCCTGCTACAACACTTGGGTCAGGGTCCCCGGGACGGCATCGGATTCCGCAAAGAAGTGGAAATCGGCGGAAGCGATGTGCATTGACTGGCCCGACTACGAGATCGGCATCGTCGTGAAACACAACATGAGCCCCGTCTCGGCGGGAGGGGGGAGTGCGATCTTCCTCCATGTTTGGAGTTCTGGAGGCGCCTCGACACTTGGCTGCACAGCCATGTCGAGGGGAAGCATGCTCTGGCTCCTGAAATGGCTTGCACCTGCCAGGCATCCTCTCCTCATCCAGCTTCCCGTGTCGGAGATGAAGCGGCTGGGGAAAGATATTCGTTTCCTCCCATGATTCGTCCGGTTGAGACAACGATCTCCTTCCGCCGCTTTTGGAAACGTTTTCCGGTTTTCTTAGATTGGTACGACATCAACCATGGCATCGTTTCCGCAGAGTTGACCCGGACCCCCCGGCGATGAAAGCAGTCATAATGGCAGGCGGCTTCGGTACTCGGCTTCGGCCTCTGACGTGGAATATCCCGAAGCCGATGGTCCCGATGATGAACAAGCCGATGATGCACCACATCGTCGCCCTCCTTCGTTCCCACGGAATTACAGAAATCGTCGCCACTCTCTTCTATCAGCCCGACCACATCACGCGATACTTCGGCACCGGAGAGCCGTTCGGCGTCTCTATGAGATATGTGAGAGCGGAAGAGGACTACGGCACGGCGGGCAGCGTCCGGTTTGCCGCGTCCACACTGGGCGAGGTCCGCGAACGTTTCATCGTCATCTCAGGAGACGTGCTGACGGACTTCGACCTATCGAAAGCGATTGCCTTCCACGAAGAGAAGAAGGCAAAGGCGACGATCGTCCTGCAGCACTC
>PEWR01000126.1 GCA_002779395.1 Ignavibacteriales bacterium CG07_land_8_20_14_0_80_59_12 | reverse complement strand
CACATGGACCTACAACAATATACTGTTTCTTGCCGCAGGAGAGGCGGTGGCGCATACAGCCGGGACCAGCTGGGATGAATTCGTTCGAGAGCGGGTATTCCTCCCCCTCGGTATGGCACATACGTTTACGAGCACAGACTCACTCACCTCTCGAAACGATACCGCGTTGCCTCATGCAGAGATAGACGGAAACGTCCAAGCCATACCCCGCGTCAACGTCGACAACATCGGTCCAGCGGCTTCGATCATCTCGAACGTGCGTGACATGGCGCAATGGGTCCGGCTTCAGTTGAACGAGGGAACGTTCAACGGCAAGCGGATCATCAGCGCTGCCACAATCTGCGAGATGCATTCTCCTCAAATCCCGATGCCTGACTCGTGGGGGCCGTACCTCTACAACCCCGACGCGAACTTCATTTCGTACGGACTTGGCTGGACGCTCGACGATTACCGCGGACGGAAGGTGGTTGAACACACCGGCGAGCTCAACGGGATGACGTCCGTTCTTGCAATGATTCCCGAGGAGCGTTTGGGAGTCGTTCTCCTTTCGAACTGCGACTACTCCGGAATGGGGAGTCTACGCTATCTCATGGCACTGAAGCTGTCACTCTTCGACAAATACATCGCCGGCCCGGGCCGGGACTGGATGAAAGAGTTGGCCAGGGCGAATGCTGATTTCGCCGCGCGCCGTGATTCCGCAAGCGCAAAGGTAATCCTCGAGCGGCGGAGAGGCACGAAACCCACTCTGCAGCTCGAATCGTACGCGAGCATGTATGAGAATCCTTACTACGGAAAGGTGACCATCAAATCAGAAGCCGGCAGGCTTGTCTTCTCCTACAGCCCCCTCTACACCGGCCCGCTCACTCACTGGCAGGACGACACGTTCCATGTCGAGTGGCCGGATCACTCGCTCGGCGAGAGTCGCATCACATTCTTCGCCGACAGGGGAAGTTCGGTGATAGAATTATTCTGGGAAGGATCAGGAGACTTCAAGAGAGTGCTGAGGTAAGACGACTGCCTCTGACGGTGTGTGCGTGCCGCCCCGCGGAGCGGGGCGGCGAGGAAGGTTGGCTTACCACGAATACCTGATCGTGTACGTCACGACTTTCTCTTCGTCGGGCGCGATCTTCACCGGGAACTTCAACGTCGTCTGGTCGACCTTCACAAAGTCGGTGCTGCTCCTTAGCATGTCCCACTGGCTCCAGCGCCACGGGTGCTCATAGACCTGCACCTCCACCGGCTCGGTCTTGTGGTTCCTCACTTTGATCTCAATTGTCTCCTCGACAACTCTCCCACTCGCATATGAGCGAAAATCCTTCTGTGCCCGCTGGCCAACGATGTCAAAAGCATTGCCGAGGTAGAGCTTCACTTCCTCGTCCTTCGGCGTGTGGTCAATCTGGTCCTCGCCGATGAACTGTTCTTTCCCGTCATCATCACGCTTGTAGACACGCACCTTCCCCTTTGGAAGCGGGATGCCGAGGCCGGACTTCTCCTCGTTCTTGAACGTCACAAAGACACCGACCTTCGGATTCGACTGCTGTCCCATGCTCGACTGGTTCCGGTACGAGTAATTGTTCACCCAGTACCGCCACTGGTCGGCAAGTCCGTCGTAGATGAAGACCTTCTTCGCCGAAATGTTCTTCCCGGAGGTCAGCTCGATCTGCTTCGTCTCGTCATTCCCAAGATCTGTCCGGCGTTGGAGCGTGTAGAGCTTATACTCGAACAGCTCAGTCTGCTTGAACTGCGGCTGAGGAACCGCCTCGGCCATCACGGCGCTGCTCTTTCTCATCTCGTAATCCATGGATTCCTTCACCAGGTTGACGTCACCGGCGACGAGTTTGAGTCCGGCGTTCTTGAACGAAGTGCCTGAGCTGTTCGTGAGCGTTACCCATCCCGTGAGATCGAGCTTTGAGTCATCCTTGTTGAGAAGCGCGACGTAGTTGCAGTTCCACGAGAGCTGTCCGGCAAGGTAGCTGATCTCGGTTTTCTGCTGCCCCTCGTGCGAGTTCTGGACAAGCCATTCAAGCTGCGGTTTGAGGACCAGACCTTCCGGCAGGGCCGGCAGCACCAGACGCCCGGCGGGGTCGAGTTCGATCTTCCCATTGATCTCGGCCACCATTCCTCCCGTGAAATCATAACCCGGCGAAGAGAGCCCGTACCGCGGCTGCTGCCTGTATCCGGTGGCAAGGAGCTTCCCCGTGACGGAGTATTCCTTCTTCGTCTCCGGGTCTACCCGGACGAACCCGACCTCCTTGCCAAGGTACTTCTCAAGGAGCTTCGCCTTGTGCACAAGGTCGTACTGGTAATTCTGCTCGAGAACGCGGACAGCGGTGGGATCGGTCATGCTCACAAAATGGAGCGACGTCCCGTCGATGGTCGCCGGGATATCCGGAACGACGACATGACTCATCCCCTTCGGGATTGTCATCGTCCGTTCTTCGCGGATGAGCGAGAGATTCTGGTTGTAGACGGTGAGATCGACCGATGTGCGCTCCCCCGCTATGATGTTCTGAGGAGGTTGAGCCGGGAGGGTGCCAACAACACTGATGGCCAATACAACTATTGCCGCAAATACACATGTCCTTTTCATAGTAGTCTCCTTGCTGTTCGGCCTGTATGAAGTAAGGTAGGAAGATCAGGACTGTATAGCAACCGCAATCAAAAGTAGCTTTGACTCTTGCCCAAAGTAGCCCGCGAGCACCGGTTTGCGGCTTGTTATGTGCCTGTGACCGGCGGCGCAGCCTTGGAACCTTGTGCGGGACTCTAAGTAGCGCTTCTGATGACTTCCAGACGCGTTCGAGCAGCAGGATCGGTATCGAAATGTTTCCGAAGCTTGTCGCATGCATAGTTAACACAGAAAGCGCAACTTGTGAGCTTCCTGTCGATCGCACACTTTCTGATTTCGCATCTCGTGCAACCCGAGAACAATCTCCCCGTTTGCGAACGGCATCCATCACAGTCGGTAACATCTTGAGGTAGCAGGTCCATGCAGTACTGTTGGGAACAAATGCGAGCGATTTCGAGCCTCATCGCTCGCTGTTTGGAATGGTCCTGCTCCAGGGTTGCCAGATGGATTGGGCAACCCTCACAGTCCAAACCGCAATATGCGATCATGGTATCCATTTCTGGTTGTTGGCCGCCACCGGGCATGGCACATAACGTCTCGCCACACCACGCAGCGCCGCCGACTATCATCTATCAAAGGAATGTCCGATCCCGGAAGAATACCGGATGACCTTGTTGATGCATCACGAGGACTGCCTCCGGGTAACATAACATCGCAAGGAGCTCGAGAAGTACTTCAAAGCACGCCTTCGTCCATCGTCAACGCTCCGATTCCTCGAATCCATCCCTGGCATCGGCGACGATCGGGGAGTACCTTCCTCTTGACTTTGACCTTTTTTTGAAGTGTTAGCCGCCGCCCAGCGAATGCTACTTGCATTGTATCCAACGAATCAGCTCGGTTGCAAGCTCCTCCCGGACATTCCGAAAGGAGTGGTCCGTCTGAAAAGTGATAAATCTAATTTTGGTGGCTCCGGCCTTTTTCAAAACACGATACAACGGCAACAAGTGATTCTCGACCGTGACATTGGAATCGTCCCAACCACCGATCAACAGAATATCTCTGGTTACGAGTTGCGGGGCGCTGACTCTCAAGTCAACAGGGGCGGGGTTCTCTGGGCGCTTGCCCGCCCTCGGCCGAGCCTTGGGCGAGGCCGGGGCGAATGATTCATCTACTTCCCAGCTCCGAGACGGGGTTGAGCGAGAACACTATCTTTGGAAAATCTGTATCGGACACGCTTATCCAAATGATCGAGCGTCGTGGCCACGGGTGTTATGTGCCGTAGGCGCCCCCAATGGAAGAGCCTTCCCCCCCTTGTTGTTCGGTCTGTCCGGGTTACCGTATCAGGCGTTCCTCAAGCAGCGTCTGCATGTCTCGCCGGCCGTCAAGCACACAATGGATGAAGACAGTGCGTCCCTCAATACTATAGCATACGCGGTAGGGCTTGTATCGAATCTCGCGAAATTCCGAGACACCTATACTTTGAAGTTCTGGGGGGATGTGACCTCGCAGGGGGAGAGTACGCAAGGATTCGCAAACCCTCGTGAGGGAAGCGATGAGCCGATCAGCTTGCGCGACGGAATCGTTCAACGCAACGTAGCGGTAGATATCAAAGAGATCATCCTCCGCATCATTATCTACAACAACATCATATTTTCTCATTCTTGAGGGCTTGGATACGTCGCTGGAGCGAGGTAAGAACGGCATCGAGAGATTTCGCCTTGCCCCGTCGGATGTTTCGCTGGCTTCGGGTCAGCATCTTCAGCAATGCTAACGCCTCCTGCGTTCGCTCGAAAGTACGGATATCTTGGACAACCGCCTTTGCCTGTCCATTGCGGGTGACGATCAGCGTCCCCTGATTATCGGACAAGTCTCGGATGAGACGCGAAGCATGTGTTTTGAGGTAACTGATGGGCTTCACCGATGCGCTGAATTTCATTAATCTCCTCCTTTGTATTGACCATAATATAGTCCATATTCTGGTCGAATACAAGATCCCTCGACAACCTCACGTATAGCCGGACAAGTTATTGTCTGGGGGCACCAATGGCGCATAACGATTCTATCTTACATTTGGGGAGCGGGGAGAGCCTGTCAGCGCGGTCATCCCCCGCAACCCCAGGCATGGTTGCCAGTCACATCTGCTTGCGGATCTTTGGATATCCAAGGTCAAACCATCGCAAGGAGGCACACCATGAACCATGTACGATTCCAGATCAATCGCCAACTCATTGAGGGCAAGACCATCGTCGGAATCGACCCGGCCAAGGAGTTCCACCACGCTGCGGTCGTCGACGCGCATGGCACTCAAGTGGGGAACTCCTTCTCCTTCCCGGTCAGTGCCACAGGA
>PEWR01000048.1 GCA_002779395.1 Ignavibacteriales bacterium CG07_land_8_20_14_0_80_59_12 | reverse complement strand
CTTCCACCTGAAGCATCCGCCCATGTTCAGATAGAGATCGGGACCCGAAGCCGCGAGGGCCACGGCCCTTGAATAGGTCATCGATATTCATTCAAATGATGCGGCATTTTGTTTCCGTCCGCCTATTCATTCTAAGTTCACGTTAATCTACCTCGGAAGGGTGCACGCATGGAACGCAGAGACTTCCTGAAAGCCGCCGCAGCGGCGGGAGTCGGGCTCGCCATCCCGGACAAACTGAACACACTCCTCCATGCAGCAACAACCGCCGTCACACAGAGGATCGATCTCGCCATCTGTCACGGCGCGTCGCCGGCTGCGATCACGCGCGCAGCGGTCGACGCACTCGGCGGGATGCGCCATTTCATCTCAAAAGGGGATGTCGTTGTTGTTAAGCCGAACATCGGCTGGGACCGGACGCCGGAACAGGCAGCGAACACAAATCCGTTGGTCGTTGCCACGCTGGTCCTGATGTGCTATGAGGCGGGAGCAAAGAAGGTAAAAGTGTTCGACCGCTCCTGCGACGATGCGCGGCGCTGCTACGTCCAGAGCGGCATCCCGCTTGCCGCAGAGGCGGCAGGCGCCGAGGTGAGTTTCATCAACGACCGGAAGTTCAAGGAGGTCGCGATAGGGGGGGAGAGAATCAAGTCATGGCTTCTCTACACGGAGCTCCTTGAAGCCGACAAGATTATCAACGTCCCGATTGCCAAGACTCATAGCTTGGCGAAACTCACAATGTCGCTGAAAAACTGGATGGGGGTCATGGGCGGCCCGAGGGGCCGGATCCATCAGGGAATCGATGAAGCGCTCGTCGACCTCGCTCTCGTCATAAAGCCCGCGCTAACCGTCCTTGATGCAGTCCGCATCCTCACCGCGAACGGACCCACGGGCGGGAGTCTCAACGATGTGAAGAAGCTCGACACGGTGATCGCAGGTGTCGACCAGATTGCCATCGATTCGTACGGAGCAACGCTGTTCGGCATGACGGGGAACGACCTCGGCTTCGTGCGTGCGGGTGCCCGACGTGGAATCGGAACGATGGATCTCTCCAAGCTTTCCATCAAGAAGATCGAAGCCTGAGTGAGGGCCATGAAGCATGCCCGCCGCGTTACGCAAGGAGTGTTCCTTGTCGTTTTCTTCTTCCTTTTTCTGCAGACTGAATCGAAGGGGACCGACGAGCTCGGCTATCCTGTAAAGCTCTTCATCGACTTCGATCCGCTCATTTTTCTCTCGACGATTCTCTCGTCACACGCTCTCGCAGCAGCGCTGTATCTCTCGATTATCCTCATCGTCCTCACGATGCTGCTCGGCCGCGTCTTCTGTGGATGGGTCTGTCCCCTCGGCACGCTCAACAATATCATCGGCTCGATGAAGCGTTGGCCGCCGCGGGAGAAGGCGCGGAACTGGTTCAGGGTGAAGTACTACATTCTCTTCTTCATCCTCACCTCCTCCCTTTTCACGATGCAACTTGTCGGGATCATGGACCCCCTCTCCCTGGTCGTCCGGTCGTTCTCGCTGAGCATCTATCCCGCCTTCAACTACAGCGTCAACGCCGCGCTCGACGCCGCGTACAAGCTTAACGTGAAGGGCATCACGACTGTGGCGGATTATGTCTATGAGATCTCAAAGAAAACCGTTCTTGCCTTCCAGCAGCCGTACTTCACACAGGGAGTATTCGTCGGTCTTCTTTTCATTGGCATCCTCGCCTTGAACCTCGTTGAGCGAAGATTCTGGTGCCGTTACCTCTGTCCACTCGGCGCGCTTCTCGGCCTCCTTTCACGTTACCCGCTCTTGAAGCGAACCGCGAGCGAAGGCTGCAACGCCTGCGGTGCGTGCGAGTATTCGTGCCAGGGAAATGCGAAACCCGGCGATCCGGGCACATGGATGCCCACCGAATGCCTCTACTGCTGGAACTGCGACGACATGTGTCCCAGAGACGGTGTGTCCTTCCGGTTCTCCATAAAGAAGGCGCCTGCGAAGCTCGACCTCGGCCGGCGCAAGGTCCTCGCCTCGGCTCTCGCCGGCGCCGCGGCGGTCCCGCTCTTCCGGGCGACACCCGTGTTCAAATCCGGTTATCCCGATCCCGGATTGATTCGCCCGCCGGGGGCGCTCGAAGAACGCGAGTTCCTTGCGAAATGCGTGAAGTGCGGCGAATGCATGAAGGTCTGCACGACGAATGGCCTTCAGCCAACACTCTTCGAGGCAGGCGCGGAAGGCATCTGGTCTCCGATGCTCGTCCCGCGCATCGGCTATTGCGAGTACAAGTGCACTCTCTGCGGACAGGTATGCCCGACCGGCGCAATACAAAAGCTCGCTTTCGAAGACAAAGCGAAGGTGAAGATCGGGACTGCCATGGTTGACCGGAGCCGCTGCCTCCCCTTCGCCCATGCAATCCCGTGCATCGTCTGCGAGGAAATGTGCCCGCTTCCGAAGAAGGCGATCTGGTTTGAAGAGACAAGAGCGATGAACCGTGACGGGAAACCGGTTGAAGTGAAGCAGCCCCACGTCGACCTCGAGCTGTGCACCGGCTGCGGCATCTGCGAGACGAAGTGCCCACTCGTCGGCAAGCCGGGCATCTACATCACAAGCATCGGCGAGACACGGTCGAAAGAGAACCAGCTTCTGCTGGGAAGCAGAGAGAGTTCTCCGTCTCTTTGACAACGTTCCTCTTACTTGATTTTTCAAAGCAATTAAGCGAATTTAGCTGTGCGCGCAGTGCGCTCGGGGGCGCCAAGCTCACAGGTGTGGGAAAGGTTGAAACCTGAAAACAGGATTTGCGGAGTTGAGCCATGGGCAAGGGTGACCGACGTTCAAAGCGCGGAAAGATCTGGCGCGGCTCACACGGGAAGACACGCCCCTGGAAAAAGAAGAAGAAGAACCGGAAACAATCAGAAGCCTCATCGCGGCCGGCCCCGGCGGCTCCATAGTCCGCCCGCTGTCACAAGAACCCTTCGTGCGAACCTCTTCTCCGCCTTCGTGTGAGCTGTGAAGGAGGGGAGGTACTGCTTTCCGAATGCCATCCCCATTCCAAAGGAGTCTATGACCTCTTCTGATCGTCGCTACTCAGTCATTGTGTTTGACCTCGGAAACGTTCTTTCACCGTTCGACTACCATCCGGCACTTGATGCTGTTGAGCATATCGAGAGAGGGCTCGGCGGGAAGCTTCGAGAGTTCTTTACAGCAAACTACGAGTATCATCGTGCGTTCGAACGCGGCGACGTGACATCCGACGAGTTTGTGGCACGCATGCTCAGTGTGCTCGACCACAAAGTCACGGCTGAGCAATTCTGCCGGATGTACTCAGAGATCTTCACGCTGAACAAGGCGCTCATCACTCTCCTTCCTCAGCTCAGGAAACAATACAAACTCGTTCTCCTCTCGAACACCAACCCGATCCACCTGAGATACGGATACGGCGGCTTCGATTTCTTGAAGCAGTTCGACAAGCTCGTTCTCTCGTTCGAGGTCAATGCCGTTAAGCCGGAATCGAAGATCTACGAGGCGGTGGAGGCCTTCACAAAGGCTCCGCCGGCAGAGCACATCTTTGTCGACGACATTGCAGAGTACACAGAGACAGCACGGCGGATGGGCTGGGATGCGGTTCAGTATGTGGGATTTCGGAACCTGGTAGCGGAATTCACGAAGCGCGGCATCCTATAGTGCGGACGCCCTTGAACTGGATTTTCCCCTTCTTGTCGATGACAAACTTCGTCGGGATTCCCTCCACGCCGTACTTCTCGACGAATCCTTCGTCATAGAGAACCGAGAACGTGTACTTGTTGTCCGCGATGAACTTCTTCACCCGCGCATTCTCACCCTTGATCACTTGACCGCCGGGCCTCAATACCAGATGGGCCCCACCCTCAAGGTGGAGCCCATCTCTGCCTTCCGTCTTTCCCCTCAAATCCTCATTCGTGCTGATTCCTCTTCTTTCGTGACATTCGTAGCTATTCTATTTCTTCGGATACGCCGGCACCGGCGGGAACCTGAACGGATGCTCATCCGCCTGCTTCAGCGCCACTTCAATTGCCTTCTCAAGCTGCAGGTCGTGTCCCGCCATCACCGACGCCGGATCGTTGTCCTGAAGAATCGTCGGATCCGCGCCGTGGTTCTCGACCAGCCACTTCCCCTCCTTGTTATAGAACGCGTTGTTCGACTGGTTCACCGTCCCGTTGTCGATCGTCTTCTGCGCGTTCAGGATGCCGACCAGTCCGCCCCACGATGGCACGCCGACTACCGGTCCGAGGTTGTTCGCCTTCCAGTCCTCGATGAACGCCTCGCCGTCCGATCCGTTGTACTCGTTCGAGATTGCCACGTAGTTCCCGTTCCCGACGCTCCCGGGATAGCGGAACGGCACCATGTCACGCAGGACATTCTTCGTCGTCATCTTCCGCTCGAGCTTGTCGATGAGGAAGTACTCCGTCCATCCGCCGGAGTTGCGCCGGACGTCCACGATGATGCCATCGCGGTACCGGTAGGCACGCCAGTACTTGTCGAACTCTCCGATCCCGCCGGCGCCCATAGCGTTGATGTGCATGTATCCGAGCCGTCCATTCGACGCCTTCTCGACCTTCTTGATGTTCTCATCGATCCAGTGATAGTAACGGAGCGCCTGGTCGTTCCGGACCGGCTCGACCTCGAATGTCTTCGCCCCTGTCATGGTCGGCTTGCTGTTCACCGTGACCGATACCTTCTTCCCAGGCGTCACCTGGAGAAGTTTGAAGTAGTCGTCCGGCACCTTCAGCTCCGTCCCGTTGATGGCAAGGAGGTAGTCCCCTTCCTTCACGTCGATATCGGGACGAACGAGCGGGCCGACGAGGCTCAGGTTGAGGTCAGTCGGACCGTAGATCTTCGCGAGATTGTAGTACCCGGCCTCCTTGTCCGGAACAAGGTCCGCGCCTAACCAACCCGTGGAGACGGGGGATGAAGGCGGGCTGGGGGTCACTCCCACATCGCCGCCGCCGACATACGTATGCGACACGCACAGCTCGCCGACCATCTGCGAAAGGATCCAGTTCAGGTCATCACGCGAGGAGAGGTACGGGATATACGCGCGGTACTTCTCACCCATCACCTTCCAGTCGTGTCCGTGGAAATTCTTGTCGTAGA
>PEWR01000093.1:12460-41900 GCA_002779395.1 Ignavibacteriales bacterium CG07_land_8_20_14_0_80_59_12 | reverse complement strand
ATCACGGCAATCTCAGCCCACCTTTATCCGTTTGTGGCAAATCACTACTGGATTATGAGAACCGGTTCCAGCATGGGAGAGGGATACGGGCCGGTCGTCATTGCGAAGAAGAGGATGACTCTCAAGAGTCTAAGGGGGAAGCGAGTAGCACACCCCGGAGAATATACAACCGCCTCACTTCTCCTCAGGCTTTATGCGGACGACGTCGATCTCGTCTCTCTCCCGTTCGACAAAATCATGGAGGCAGTTCGCAACGGTGATGTCGATGCGGGCGTGATCATCCACGAGGGACAAATCACCTATGAAAAGGAAGGGTTCCAAAAGGTTGTTGACTTCGGCGAACTCTGGGAGGAGGAAACTCAACTGCCGCTTCCTCTCGGACTCGATGTTGTGAGGAAGGACCTTGGATGGAAACTCGCAGCAACGATATCAGCAAAGTTGAGAGAGAGTATACGGTACGGCTACGAACACCTCGATGAAGCTACGGCGTATGCGCTTCAGTATGGACGCGGAATTGGAAAGGAGCTGGGAGAAAAGTTTGTGAAAATGTACGTGAGTGAATTGACCATTGACATGGGAGAAAAGGGAATCGAGGCAATAGAGCTTCTTTACTCGCGTGCAGCAGACAAGATGCTCATTCCGAACATCCCGCCGATTGATATTGTGTGAGGAAGTCGGATTCGGCCTGGTGCGTCCTGTGCCGAGGGCGAAATCGCCGGTGGAGAAAATCGTGCACGTCAGTGAGCTGTGAAAAAGAGACCGTACCAGACGACTCCGGGCGATATCCGAACGGCCGGAGCGGGAAGGTGTACATGGTTCAGGAAACGCTTCACTGAATTCCAGAATGAACCGCTGCCTGGGAGTTCCTCGAGATTGTAGTCAAGCGAAAGAAACCAGTAGCGTTCGCTGTGTGAGCCGTTGTAGAGTCCCTGCACATTCAATCCGAGTGCCAGGTTGAGGAATGAAGGCCAGTATGCACGCACCTTCTCCGGCAGCACTCTGTGTACCCGCACGGTTGCCCAGAGGGTCGTTCCCTGGTAGTCGTCGACGAATGCATGATTGGCCCCGTACCTCTTAAGGTACTCCTGGTCCGGCCAGTAACTCCATTTGAAATTGAGGTTTTGCAGGAGCGGAAACTGCTCCTGCAAAACAGGGTAGAAGGCACCCAGCACGTCTCCGAAAGCATCTCCGGGACTGAATCCCCAATCCCTGTGGAATCCATCCTCGGCCTCGACGTAGAGCTCGTACAGGAAGCCGGTTGCGGCACCGTAGAGGACGGCGTCCTTTCTCTCAATGCCGGCCCACGTATAGAGGTCGCCGTAGAGTGAGCTGAGCAACGCGGTTGCCCAGAAATGACCAATCTTGTCAAAATTCATTGCATATGACCAGTCGTTCTCGACGTGAAACGCCGCGCGGGCGCCGACCCACCACGCGATTCTCTGGTAGATATGGAGTCCAACGCCAACCGTGAGACTTGTCCCTCCAAGAATTGCGAGGCGCGTGTAGTTCACACGCGCCAGAGCAATTGACGAGTCGGGAATCGCTTCTGCGCCAACGCAAGGATCCCTGTTTTCTGCAATCGTCAGGGAAGTGACATGAGGTACGAAAACAGTCTTCTCCGCGTGCTGAACGAAGAGCGTGTCGGGGAGCCGCACGCATGCGGCAAGAGGGGCATCAACGCGAGGCGACAGGTGAAGCAAGAGGTCCCGGGCTCTGCGGGGAGAAGCGATGCAGATATCTACCGCTGCAGAGAAGACTGCAATGCAACCAATGATGCAAACGGTACGAAACATGATCTAATGTAGGAAGCAGGGGATGAATGTTCAAGCGATGGAATTCCTGAGGGACTGACGGTGTTAAACGTACAACCCATACCGGCTTGCTTCTCTATGGTAGTGCATCTAAATTTGTACGAGGCGGGCGGGCGATCGGAACCGAATGCAAGAACGATAGAGTTTCCGGGCAATACCCCGGGGGAGGTTGATGGCCAAATTGAAACCCTCTACGCGGACCAAACAAAGGGCCGCGGCGATGATGAATGAATGCGAGTCTCTCATCATGTCGAGGATCAAGGGGGTCCTCGACCAGCTGTACAGAGCGCCGCAGAATATCCTTGACCTCGAGAGCGCCGACAGGTACATCTGCACGGTTTGTCAGACTGAGACAAAACAATGCCTCATAGAACCGGGCTTTCGTTGCGCGGATGCTCTGCGCGGGGAATCGGAACTTCAGAATCTCGAGGGAGTACTCGATCGGCTCCGGAGAGGAACGTACGGAACCTGTGTGAGCTGCGGCGAAGGCATCAGCACGTCATGTCTTCGCAGCGATCCCTCAACACAACTCTGCGGTAAATGTGCTGCAAAGACGCGAGCCCCTTCGCGAGCGGAGTAGGAGAATCGTCCCCCATATATCGGGTGAATCTCTTGACCATTTCGTCGGAAACGGAACACCCGCCAGGCGGACACCCCGCAGGCACCTGGCGGGCGTTTGAGCTTCTCATGACGGCAGCCGCATCAGGTCATCGAGGTATCGCATGGCCTGCCGCGGCAGCAGGGCCCACAATGGAGGAGGAAGATAGATGATCCATCGGGAAGAGGCGCTCGAGTACCATTCGAGAGGGCGCAAAGGCAAAATTGAAGTCGTTCCGACGAAACCGATGCAGACCCAGCGGGACCTCGGGTTTGCGTACACGCCGGGTGTGGCGGAGCCGTGCCGCGAGATCGAGAAGAACCCTGAGGACGCGTACCTCTATACGGCTAAGGGGAACCTCGTCGCGGTGGTTTCCAACGGCACGGCGGTCCTCGGCCTCGGCGACATTGGTGCGCTTGCCGGGAAGCCGGTCATGGAAGGGAAAGGTGTCCTCTTCAAGCGATTCGCCGACATCGATGTCTTTGACATCGAGCTCGATACGAAGGACCCGGAGGAGATCATCCGGATCGTGAAAGCACTTGAGCCGACGTTCGGCGGGATCAACCTGGAGGACATCAAGGCGCCAGAATGCTTTTACATCGAAGAGAGTCTGAAGAAAATCATGAACATCCCGGTGTTCCACGATGATCAGCACGGAACCGCTATCATCTCGGGTGCTGGCCTCCTTAATGCCGTTGAGCTTGTCGGGAAACGGATGGACGAGGTGCGCGTCGTCGTCAGCGGTGCGGGTGCGGCGGGGATCGCGTGCGCGAAGTTCTACGAGGTTCTTGGCGTGAGACACGAGAACATATTCCTCACCGATACTGGCGGCGTTATCTACAAAGGCCGCCCGCAGAAAATGAACCCGTACAAGGAATACTTCGCGCAGGAGACCGAGTTCCGCACGCTTGCCGATGCAATGAACGGGGCCGACGTGTTCCTCGGCGTTTCCGTGAAGGGCATCGTGACAAAAGAGATGGTCCGGTCGATGGCGGACAAGCCGATCGTGTTCGCGATGGCGAACCCCGACCCCGAGATCTCGTATGAGGACGCAACGGCTGCGCGCGATGACCTCATCATGGCAACGGGCCGCTCCGACTACCCGAACCAGGTGAACAACGTGCTCGGGTTCCCTTTCATCTTCCGCGGCGCCCTCGATGTGCGTGCGCGGGCGATCAATGATGAGATGAAACTCGCCGCGGCGCGCGCCCTCGCCGACCTTGCGAAGGAGGATGTCCCCGATTCCGTCATCGAGGCGTACGGCGGGAAGAGGATAGAGTTTGGGCGCGAGTGCATCGTTCCGAAACCGCTCGACCCGCGTGTGCTGCTGTGGGAAGCACCGGCGGTCGCAAAGGCTGCCATGGACAGCGGCGCAGCGCGGAGGCCGTTGCCGGACCTCGGTGCGTACCGCGATGGGCTCGAGGCGAGGTTCGGGCGGAGCCGCGAGGTTGTCCGTATCATGATCAACAAGGCAAAGCGGAACCCCAGGCGAATCGTGTTCCCCGAAGGTGAGGAGGAGAAGATCCTCCGTGCGAGCCAGATTATCATTGACGAGAAGATGGCCGAGCCGCTTCTCCTCGGCGACCCGTCGCGCATCCGACGGAAGATCGAAGAGCTCCGCCTCACGCTCGGGAACATCGAGATCATCAACCCCGAGGCGTCCCCGAAGTACCATGGGTACGTATCGAGATTCTACGAAATGCGGATGCGAAAAGGAGTCACACTCCACGACGCCGAGAAGCTTGTGAGAACGGCGAACGTGTTCGGGATGATGATGGTGAACGAGGGCGATGCGGACGGGCTGATCTCTGGACTCACGCAGCACTATCCTGAGACGATCCGCCCCGCCCTTCAGATCATCAAGCTGGCCGAGGGCCTGAGTACGATCGCCGGGGTCTACATGATGGTGATGAAGCAGGATGTCATGTTCTTCGCCGATACGACGGTCAACATCGACCCGACGGCCGAGCAGCTTGCGGAGATCGCCGTCATGGTGGCGAAGGTGGCGCGGTCGTTCGACATCGAGCCCAGGATCGCGATGCTCTCATTCAGCAACTTTGGAAGCGTGAACCATCCGCTTGCGAAGAAGATGCAGCGCGCCACAGAGCTCGTCCGTGTGATGGACCCGTCACTTGTCGTTGACGGGGAAATGCAGGCGGAGACGGCGGTCGATCCGGAGCTCCTGCAGCGGCTCTACTCCTTCAGCGTGCTGAAGGAACGGGCGAATGTCCTTATCTTCCCCGAGCTCCAGTCGGCAAACATCGCCTATAAACTCCTCTGCAAGCTCGGTGGTGCTGAGGCAATCGGGCCAATTCTCCTCGGCATGAGAAAGCCGGTCCACGTGCTCCAGGTCGGGGCAGGTGTCGACGATATCGTGAACATGACCGCCATAGCGGTCGTGGATGCGCAGGCGGCCGGGAAAGGGCATCAATAGCGTGTTGAAACCCGACCCATCCATGTGTGCCATGTGACGGACGGACGCGGCGCATCCCGTACGGCCTGGTGCAACTTGAGAGGGGGTGGTTTGGATGGGGGAAGTCTTCACTGAACAGTGCGTCCGCTTCATCGGGGAGATCCTTCGTCAGGCGGCATCAGCGCCAGTTGCGGAGCGGGTGTTTCACCTGGTCGTTGACCGGCTGAGCCGTATCTACCACTCGCAGGCGTGTGCGATCATCCTTCTTGATCCTCGGACCGAATTCCTCGTCATCAAAAACAGCCTCGGGATCTCATACACCTTTTCGAAGCAGTTCCAGCGGAAAATAAGCACCGGTCCCGTGGGTGAACTCGTCTGGACCGGGAAACCCGTCCTGATCCGTTCGGCGGCGGAAGACACTCTCGTCGCCGCGGCGGTGAAGCTTGAGCACGATTTCGCCTCATGCGCGCTTGTCCCTGTCGCGTCGGACCATCGGTCGCTCGGCTACCTCCACATTGAGAGCGCAAGGGTCGGAGCCTTTGATGAGCGCGACCTTCCGTTCCTCTCTCTCTTCGCGGACATCGTGGCCCTTGCCCAGGTCCGTGCATCCCTCCACGAGGAGAACCTTCGCCTTGAACGGTACGACCGTGAGACGGGGATCGAAAAATACTCTCTTTTCGTTCAGCGTCTCCGCGAGGCGATCGAGAATGCGCGCCGCTTCGGGGAATCATTCGCGCTCTGCGTTGTGGACGTAGACAACTTCAAGGAGATTCTCCGCGTCGGGGGCTATGAGCAGTCGAAGGTTTTCCTCCGCGAGCTTGCGGCAAGACTCAAGGCGGATCTCCGCCCGTGTGATTCCATCTGCCGATTCGGCGTCGATGAGTTCCTCGTCCTCCTTCCGAAGACCACCATGGAAACTTCGCGGGAGCTTGTAGGGCGCCTCCGTTCATCGGTGGCGGAGGAATCTTTCGCCGGAGGGGGAGTCCGTTCGACACTGAGTCTTGGAATCTCCCTTTTCCCTGCGGATGGGGAATCGGTGGACGATCTTATCGTGAAGGGGAAGAACGCACTCTTTGAGGCACAGCGTGCTGGTGGGAACCGTGTCCACTTCTCGCATGAATCGCAGGGGATCCTCAAATGAGAGTCTTGGCGGCGGGCCTGGTTCTGCTCGTGCCGGTATGCATCATCGGCAGCGGGGGCGGCTGCGGCATGCTGGAAGAAGAGACGCTGACGTACGATTCGCTTCCGGAGCTTGTCGATTATACGCCCATCTCATTCCCGCGTGAGGCCGTCGGGTTTAGGGAGAGTGAGAGACTCCGCGTCCGCATGCATGTCACACGTGACGGCGAGATCGACCACATTGAGCCCCTCTTCTCAACCGGGAACGACGCCTTTGTCCGGATTGCGATCGAGTCAATCCGCCTGTGGCGCTTTTCCCCTGCCCGGCTCGGCGGAAAGCCGGTCGGGGTCTGGGTGATACAGACCTTCGTCGTCCGCCTCGAGGCCCCGTCGGTTCATACGATCCGTGAAATCCTTGTCTCGAACAAAGCGCTCGCCGATTCTCTCTTCGTGCTCCTCCGTGCCGGTGCGCCGTTTGACTCTCTTGCAAGAGCCTGTTCGGAGGCGCCATCCGCTCCGGATGGCGGTCTCATGAGGAGAATCCAGCTGGACGTGCTTCCGGTTGGCTGCCGTGCTGCCGTCCGCGCACTCAAGCCGGGGGAGGTTACTTCACCGCTTCAGCGACAGGAGGGCTGGGCTCTTTACTGCCTCGTTGAGTAGCCCTCCGGCTCCACCAGCGGTCGATAAACGGCGCCGCCGCCAGCGTGATGATCATGAAGATGGCTCCCGCGATAAGGTCGACGACATAGTGGTACCGCAGGTAGACCGTGGCGAAGATGAGACTGATCCCGACTGGATAGAAGAGCCACTGGGATCTCAAGCGGAACTTCGTCGAGAGGACCATCACGATCAGCGTGATCTCGGTGTGACCGCTGGGGAACGTGTCGCGCTGTGCGAAGGCGGCCGGATTGAGCGCGTCCGGGGGTATGTTCTCCGCAGTGTTGATGAACCAGCGGATAAGCTTCGACACTGCGAGCCCGGGGAGCTCCCGGTCGAGCGTTAGGAAATCGTGAAGCGTGAAGCGCGGGCCGAGGGCAGGGATAAGGAAGTAACCGATGTAGGAGAGATAGAAACCGAAAGCGATGATGAAGACGGCGAAATGAAAATCCTTCTGCCGCCGGCTCCGGTAGAGGAAGATGATGAGAAGGAGAGGAAAGACATAAAAGGTTGAGTAGATGATCTGGAGGTACTCTGTCAGCACCGGCGACGCGTACTGAGCGAGCCACCTCGTCGGGTCGGTCCCAAAGAGCCAGCGGTCGAGGTCGATGAGAAGCCAGTCATAGTCGACGGGGTTGATCGGGTGCACCATGAGGTAAGTCTCTTTGAACGTGTAGAGGATGAGGGGCACCGGCAGCCAGTCGCGGAAAAAGACGATCCACGGTCGCGAATTGAACTCGGATTCCCGGGCGAGGACAAGAATGAGTCCGATGACGAGAGCATTGCCGACGAGGATTGTCGGCCAGGCCGGGATGCGCTGAAAGAAGATGAGAGCGACGAGCTGAAGAAGGAGCAAGTTGAAAATGTTGAGTGCCTCAACGGTCCGGAGCGTCGGCTTCTGGACGGCGGGGATATGGTCGCCCTGGTTCATGGATTTCGTTGCAGTTGTGTAAGGTAGTTCGCGATCGCTGCGAAGTCGGCGACAGAAAGCTCCTCCGGACGCCGGCGCGGGTCGATCGAGAGGGTGCGAAACAACTCTCCGGCCGTCTCTTCGTCAGCGGTGAGCTCGGCGACGGTGTTCCGCAGCATCTTGCGGCGCTTCCCGAAGAGCGTCTTGACGACGGTAAGGAAAGTCCGGGCGTCGGCGATAGCGATGGGTGACTCCTTCGGGAACTGTAAGCGCACCACGCCGGAGTATACATTGGGCGGTGGATGAAACGCACGCGGCGGGACCTTGAACAGGAACTCTGACATGCCGAGCCCTTGAAAGAGAACCGAGAGGATCCCGTACGCTTTCGTCCGCGGCTCGGCCGTAAGCCGCTGTGCCACCTCGCGCTGGAGCATGACCGTCGCATCTGCTACATCCTGTCGTGCATCGAGAAGAGCGGAGAGTATCAACCCGCTCAGGTAGTACGGCAGGTTCCCCGCGACGTGGAGCCGCGCCCCGGTTTCCCGGCGCAAGGAATCGAACCGTACGTCGCGGACATCCTCGTGGAGAAGAACGAGACGCCCCTCACGGCACTCGTCAGAGTACTTCTCCCGGAGATAGGCGATCGCCCGGCCGTCGATCTCAATGGCGATCACCTTCCGGTACGATTCGAGGAGGAAGCGTGTGAGCGCTCCTCGGCCCGGGCCGATCTCGACCACCGTTTCGTCACCATGCGCGTGGATCGCCGCGACGATTCTCCGCGCAATGGCGGTATCGACGAGAAAGTGCTGGCCGAGCCCTTTCCTGGGCGTGACATGCTGGTTCGGTGAGGACGACATCGAACCCAAAATAGAAAATCCGGAAGACACAAACAAAATGAGAGATGAATGTCCGGGGTACTTGACACTGTCTCAGTGTAATGCTAAATTGGTGTACACGCATCGTGCACCGGTAATCGCTGCACGCACGACGTCATCTCTCCACGGAGGCACAACGTTCAAGAAGGAGGTACGCTAATGGGACGAAGAGTAGTCATTATTGCAGCACTTCTTGCGTCTTTCCTCGGTTACGAGGCGTACGCAAATGTTTACGCCAGCAACATTCGCATCGCTCCGGCAAGCGGAGCGGTGGCGAAAATCACGTTCGCGCTCAATGATTCTGCGAGCGTCGTGAACGTCGTGTTCAAGCCGGCCGCCGGAGGGGCGGCTGTACGCACGATCGTGCTGAGCGACATCCCATTCCCTGGCGACACCTCGGTTGTGTGGGATGGAAAGACTGACGGCGGGGCCGCGGCACCGGGGGGAATGTACTATGTCGACATCGAGGCGCGCCAGCTCGGTGGCGTTTCCACGTGGACGCAGGCATGGGAGAATGAGGTGTACGGCGACCATATCACCACTGGCCTCTCGTGCCGGGATGTTGAGGTGAACACCATCCCAACGGATCGCAATTTCGGGTTCATCGACATGACGGAATCAACCAACTGGTACATGTACAGCCGGATGCTGAAGGCCACTGCATTCGGGAACTTCGTGACCGTGTACGACACTGCGGCGGGGCCTTACACCAACACCGATCCGTGGTACATGACGCAAACACGCGACGGGAAGATATATACAACGCTGGCAACGAAGGCGCAGATCCGCATCTACAACGACGTCCAGCTTGTTGATTCGTTCACGGTGGAGGCCCCTGCCGGGCTTCCGGGTTTTTCCCCGACTGGAATTGCAGTCGCGTCAAACGGAACCATCTATGTTGGCGGTGACCGATACATCTACCGGCTCACGCGGGCGGGTGGTGTTACGACGATTGTAGGAGTCGATTCTTTCCCCTCAATTAGGTATTTCAGAGATCTTGCGTTTGACGACGGCGGTTCTCTCTATGCGACGGGTGGAGTAAGTGCGTCTGGGTACAAGACTGTGTACAAACTTGGCTCGTCCCCCGCCGCTCCGGTCCTCGCACTGATAGACTCTGTCGCGGCTCCCGATTACGCCACCCACTTGGCAATTTTCCCCGGGACGGACCTACAATCGAACTCGGACGATATCTACTACGTTCGAGCGCGGGGAACGACCGGCGGGGTTTTCCAGATCAACTGGACGGCTCACACACTCACGCAGCTCTTCCAGCCAGCCACAAGCACATCGCAGTATCATTCCATAGCGACGGACATCGTGGGCAACGTCTACTATGCGAATCCCTCCGGTGAGTGGGTGAGGATGTATGCGCCGCCGACCGGTCCGAATTCGTATACCACAAGGGCAATCGACCAAGTTACGATCCCCGGCGGCGGTCCGACACCGGTTCCAATCTCCGAGGCGAGGAAAGACCTGAACGGCGACTTTGTGCCGGACCACAAGGTTCTCGGCGACACACTCCTTGTCTACGGCGTCATCACCACGCCGAACTTCAACGGCACAAGCTCGACGAGCTACTACATGCAGGACGCCACCGCCGGGGTCAACCTCTACAAGAGCGCGAGCGGGAGCCCGGCGGCGCTCTCGTTCGACCTGGGCGATTCGATCATGGTGATCGGGAAGATCGACCAGTACAACGGGCTTACCGAGCTTGTCCCGCTTGCGAAGGACACGACGAAGATCAAGGTTGTGAAGAAGGGCGCGACGCTCCCGACGCCGGTGAAGCTGAGCGTGGCACAGTACATCGCGAACGGGGAGCAGTACGAGAGCATGCTGATCGAGCTCGATTCGCTCCGCAAGGCGTCGACATCGCCTGCCTGGCCCGGATCGGGGTTGGATGCGAACCTGGTTTACACGTCATTCAACAAGGCAGACACGGTGACGATCAGGTTTGATAAGGACACAGATGTCCCGGGGCACGCAGAGCCTTCGACGGTCGTGTCATTCACAGGCGTGGCGACACAGTTCATTAGAGCGACTCCGCCGGCTGGCGGTTACCAGCTCACGACGAGGTTCTGGGCAACTGACGTGAAGGGAGTCACCGTCGGTGTGCAGGAGCTGCCGAAGCCGGTGCCGGAGGCATACTACCTGAAGGGAAACTACCCGAACCCGTTCAACCCGACGACAACGGTTGAGTTCGGCGTTCCGCGGGACGGGATGGTCCAGATCGCCGTCTACAACGTCCTCGGCCAGCAGGTGGAGCAGCTTGCGAACGAGTACCTGCGAGCGGGGGCGCACAGGGTGGTCTTCGATGCGCGGAGCCTTGTGACTGGGACCTACTTCTGCGTCATGAAGGCGGACGGCAGAATGTTCACTCAAAAGATGCTCCTCGTGAAGTGAGTTCTTGATCCGCCGTTGGCGGATCAAGAACTCATCCTGAGATCGCGATGGGCGACCGGAGGATCTCGCCCCGCGTCCGCTAGTGAAAAGTTTGAAAAAGCCCGCTCCGGCGGGCTTTTTCCGTTCATGATTCTGCGGGAGACTCCACCTCGTGCTCACACGCCATCAGCAGAAGGCACTAAATCTCAGCTGCCACCTCTCGGTGACGGCTAATGCAGGTTCGGGCAAGACGACCGTCCTTGCCCGGCGCTACCTCGATATTCTCCTCCAGATGAACGTCCAGGTCGAGAACGTCGTTGCGATCACATTCACTGAGAAAGCCGCCGGCGAGCTCTCACAACGCATCACGAGCGAGGTAGCTGACAAGATCGCGGAGGTGCAATCCGAGCATGAGAAGAGACGTAACAGCGGGACGGCGGACCGGCTCGACAGGCTCGCTCACATCCGCCAGGAACTCCCGTCCGCGAACATCAGCACCATCCACGCCTTCTGTGCGCGGATTCTGCGCCAGTTCCCCGTCGAGGCGGGTGTCGACGCCGCGTTCACGACCGCAGGGACGCTCGACTCCGCCCGCATCGCGGATGATGCGCTCCAGCGAACCTTCAGTACCTTCACGGTGGAGGTGGCGGAGAAGAAAGAGAGGGTCTTTGACACGCTTCGTGCCGTTGGAAGACCGGCGACGGAGGAGATCCTCAGGCTTGCGCTAAAGAAGCGTGTTCTCCTCGACCGCCTTGTCGACGCCGGGATGTTTGAGAAGACGGATGACGAACTGCTTGCGATGTGGGAAGAAGCTGCCGCACGGGAGCTGGCAGGACAGCTCTCTCCTCACCGGGGGCTCTTCGACGGGGTGGTCTCTTTAGCCGTGGAGGCCGGCGCGCTGACTCATTTGCTGGAGAAGCTCTTCTCCGGCGAGGAGAGCCTCAGGGATCGTTGTGCCGCCATCATCGATCTCGGTGACCGGCTACTTGTGAAGAGCTGGGGAAAGGGGAGAGAGAAGGAGTTCAAGAAGGGGATCGTGAAGGGCAATGCCGATATCACCCGATTCGCAGGGGTTCTAGGTTCGCTGCGCGGGCTCGCGCGAGCATCGGATCTCGATCGACACCACGTTGAAGCGTACGCGCGGCATCTTCGAGTCCTCATCGAGCTCTACGGTGCATTGCGGCACACATACGAAGAGCTGAAGGAGGAGGAGAACGCCCTCGACTACGAGGACCTTCTCGTAAAAACCCTCGCGCTCCTCCGGGAGCATCCGGAAATCCGCCGGCGGCTCTCCGAGCAGTACAGGTTCATCATGGTTGATGAGTACCAGGATACGGACAGGCTCCAGTACGAAATCCTCCGGCCCCTGCTCGACGAATTCAAGCGTGGGAACCTGTTCATCGTCGGTGATCCGAAACAGTCCATCTTCGGTTTCCGCAACGCAAACGTCGCGGTTTTCAACTCGACCAAGCAAGAGATGGCCGCAGCCGTCGGGCGATCCAGCAGTGCCGGAAAGAACACAACGGTGGAGGATGAGGAGCGCGGGATGCTCACACTCCCCGACAGCTTCCGACTTCTCAGCGACATCCTCGTGTTTGTCAATGAGCTCTTCAGAGACCTTCTGCACGACGAGGAAAACGGGGTGAGGTACGATGAGCTTGTGAAGGGGCGACAGAACGACGATCGCGGATCTGTTGAGCTCCTTCTGGTTCCGGACGACAGTGGCGAAAACAAAGAAGACGAGACTCCCGGGGAGAGCAGCGTATCGATCACGCAAGAAGAGGCTGTCGCACGCCGCATACTCCTCCTCGTGGATGAGAAAGCAACAGTCTTCGAGAAGGGGAAGGGCGCACGAGGCGAGATTCCGCGTCCCGTCCGGTTCGGGGATGTCGCGATACTTCTTCGGAGCCGCGCCCGGCTTGGCTTCCTCGAGGAGGCGATGAAGGCACACAATATACCCTACGTTGTGAGCTCGGGTGTCGGCTTTTACCAGACGCAGGAGATCTACGACTTTGCGAACTACCTTCGCTTTCTTCTCAATCCTGCAGACGATGTTGCGCTGGCGGGGATCCTCAGGTCCCCGTTCTTCACGCTCTCCGATGCGGAGCTCTACACGGTCGTCCAACGTGTGGGGACCGGAACCCTCTTCGACAAGCTGAAAACCTCCGCTGCCGTGCCCGGCGCACCTGCAGCGGTGAAGACGGCAGTCGAATGCCTGGGGAGCGACCTCGAGCGCGCGGGGAAACTCCCGATTCCACTTCTCGTCCAGAGAATCCTCCTCCAGACGGGATGGCTCGGCGTGATTGCGGGGAGTCCCCGGGGTGACCAGAACAATGCAAATATTGTGAAGCTCCTCCGCCTTGCGAGGGAGTTCGAGGGGCGAAGTTTCGTAAACCTCTTCGATTTCGTCGAGAGGCTCAACGAGCTGATCGAGAAGGAACCTGAGGAGGGACAGGCGGCAGTCGTTGAGTCGAGGAACGCCGTTCAGATCCTCACTATCCACGCTGCAAAAGGAATCGAATTCCCGGTTGTCATCCTCCCCTATCTGAACGAGCCGCGCCCAAGAGACCGGCTTCCGTTGATTGATGAGGATCTCGGCATCGGGTTCTCGGTCATCGGACATGCGGGCCCGGAGAGGGAAGCGGAGAAAGTCACGGTCCCCGTCGTCGAGGTGATGAAACTCCGGATGCAGCGTCGGTCCGCGGAGGAGGAGAAGCGGATCTTCTACGTCGCGACAACGCGGGCGAAGGATCATCTCATTCTCACTGCCCGCAACAGGCGCGTCGTGCAAGGTTCGCCGTTCGATTGGATCGTCCGACGCTTTCCCGAGTTCCTCGCTCTCCCCCCCAAAGGGCCGCTGGTGGAGACTAGAATCCGGAGACTTCTTCCCGATGGCACGGGAGAAGAGGAAGTTCCGTACATGCTGCGCGTGAAATGCCTCGATGCGAGGCGTCTCGAAGCATTGCCTCATGAGGGAGGGGCTCCCCCGAGTGCTGCATTTCCAAACGACATCCATGACGAGCCGATCACGGGACAGATTCGAGGAGAGTTCTTCTCTGCCACCCAGATTCAGCTCTTCGCCAGGTCGCGAAGACAGTTCATGGAGTCATACCGCACAGGGATGCTCCCCGAGAGCCGTGTGCTTCCGGTCGTGGAGCGGGCGGCAGCAAAAGGCGGAGATGAAAGCGACGACGTCTTCGAGCCGATTGATCCGGCGCGGCGCGGGACTATTATCCACAGCGTCCTCAGCAGGGTGAGATCGAAAGACGATCTCGCCAACCTTGCCGCGATTGTTCGCTCCGTCGTGAACCGGGAGGAGATCGGGCGCGAGGAGAGACTGCTAAGGCTGGGGGAGGAAATCCGTTCAGAGATAAGCGCGCTGCTGCGCGGCGAGTTCGCGAAGGCAATCCTCGGTGCCGAAGAAATCTTCACGGAGTATACGATCGCCTCGGCGCTCGGTGATGACTTCGCTGTCGGCATCGTCGATCGCTTGATGAAGGACCCTTCGCTCGGTTGGTGGATTCTGGATTACAAGACCGATGACGTCTCGCATGAGCGGGACCTGAAGGCGTTTGCAGAGGATCGCTACGGCGTGCAGATGAAATGCTACGCGTATCTACTTCGCCGTCTGCACCCGGAACAACTGGAGGTCCGGACAGTGTTGTGGTTTCTGCGGAGGAACAGCGAACCCGTTGCGTTCGTCTTTGATGCGGCCCACCTCGACGAATGGGAAGGCGAGTTATCTTCCTTGATCGCCCAGATGAAGGAGATGATCCTGTCCGGCCTGCCGTCTGAAGGTTGAGGAGATCACTTCGTTGCTCTTGCAGAGACCCTTTTCTACATTATGATGATGCTTGCATAGGAGAATTCTTGTGGACAATCATACATTGAGTGTCGAAGCGGTTCTATCGGCGCTGCGGCGCGTCGTCGACCCCGACCTGCGCAGGGACATCGTGTCGCTGAACTTTGTGAGGGACCTTGCGGTCAAGGGGAGTAACGTGTCGTTCCGCATCGAGCTGACGACGCCCGCCTGTCCGGTCAGGGAACAGCTGAAGGATGCTTCTATCCGCGCGATCCGTGATGCCATTCCGACGGTCGGGTCCATTGAGGTGGAGATGACCTCGCGTGTCGTCGGGCGGCCCAATCCGCAGCGCGGGGCAATCATTCCGGACGTGAAGAATACCATTGCCGTCGCAAGCGGCAAAGGCGGCGTCGGGAAGTCGACTATTGCCGTCAACCTCGCCGTTGCGCTCGCGCAGGACAGCGCCCGCGTTGGCATCGTTGACATGGATGTCTACGGACCGACAGTCCCGACAATGCTCGGCATCACGGACAGGCCAAAGGTGCACAAGCAGAAAATCCTTCCGGTTGAGAAGTACGGCCTGAAGGTAATGTCAATCGGATTTCTCGTTGACCCGAAGACGGCGATCATCTGGCGCGGACCGATGGCAAGCGGCGCGGTGAAGCAATTCCTGTCCGACGTTGACTGGGGTGAGCTTGACTATCTCCTCTTTGATATGCCGCCCGGCACGGGCGACGTCCAGCTGACGCTGGTGCAGACAATTCCACTCACGGGCGCGCTCGTTGTGACAACGCCGCAGGATGTCTCGTTCAACATTGTGCGGCGCGGCATGCAGATGTTTGAGAAGGTCAACGTCCCCGTGCTCGGTGTCATCGAGAACATGAGCTACTATCTCTGCTCACACTGCGGCCAGCGCGAAGAGATCTTCGGCAGCGGCGGCGGCAGGCAGATCGCCGGGGAACTCCAGGTCCCGTTCCTCGGAGAAGTACCGATTAACATCTCGACGCGGATCGGAGGTGATGCGGGGTGGCCCATCGTCTACAGCGACCCCGGGTCGGATCAGGCGCAAATCATCCGCCACATCGCCCGCAACCTCGCGGCGCAGGTGAGCATCAGGAACATGACAGCCGAGGAGAAGCCGGCGATCGAGATTTCACTTCCATGAATTCCTATCCGTGCTTTTGTGTGCACCTTTTGTGTAATCCGCGGTTGCACTCTTGCTGTTCGGGGTTGGGTTTTAAGGTGAAAGAGACAAGGCAATGAATATTGAAGCGGTCAGGAAGCGTGTTCAGAAGGCACTTGAGGTTGTCCGTCCATACCTCCAGGCAGACGGTGGCAGCGTCGAGCTTGTGAACATCACTACGGACGGGATCGTTGAAGTCCGGCTGACAGGGACATGCGGCGTGTGCCCTCTCTCACCGATGACGCTCCGTGCCGGCATTGAGCGGGCTCTTATTTCAGAGGTGCCGGAGGTCAGGCGCGTCGAAGCCGTCGGTGTCCGGTGAATCGGCACCTGCGCGGGCGGGGCATCCTTACAGCCGTGCTGTTTGCCGCTGGCGCATCCGCCGCGGCATCGCTGCCGAAGATCATGCTTGTCTCTCCTCAACCCGGAAGCTCGTTGTGACGAGTTGAAACTTCCCGCTTTTCCACGCCTTTCACTTGCACCTGCCGACGGGAGCCAATGCGAGACGCGAAATAGCCTGACCGGTATGCGGCACCGGCAAGGCCATACGACGGTATGTTATGAGAATTATTGGTTTTGCGGCCGCGCTTTTCTTGCGAAAGAGGCCAAATTTTGGTAAATTTGTTTTTACGCTAAAATACTGATTCTACACGTATGTTTGAAGAGTTAACAGAGAAACTCGAAGGCATATTCAAGAAGCTGCGCGGGCAGGGGCGAATTACGGAGGCGAACGTCTCCGAGACGCTCCGCGAGGTACGCAGGGTGCTTCTTGAGGCCGACGTGAACTTTAGAGTCGCAAAATCGTTCATTGACAAGGTACAAGAGCGATCCCTCGGGACGGAAGTCCTGACAAGCGTCACGCCCGGACAGCTCATGATCAAGATCATCTACGATGAGCTCGTCCGGCTCATGGGGAGCGACCGGACAGATATCACGTTCTCCAATCTGCCGCCGACGGTTATCCTTATTGCAGGGCTCCAGGGATCAGGGAAGACGACGTTTTCGGCGAAACTCGCGAACTACCTGCGGCATAAGGGACACCACCCGCTCCTCGTTGCCGCGGATGTCCAGCGTCCCGCCGCCATCGACCAGCTCATCCAACTCGGCGGGCAGATCGGGATCCCGGTCTATGCCGACCGCGCGCACGATGCGATTCAGATTGCCGACGACTCAATCGACCACGCGCGGAAGAACGTCCGCGACGTTGTCATCATCGACACAGCCGGACGCCTCCACGTCGATGAGGAGATGATGCTCGAGGTGGAGACGGTCAAAGCGCACACGAAGCCCCACGAGATCCTGTTCGTTGTTGATTCGATGACCGGACAGGATGCAGTGAACTCCGCGAGAGCGTTTCATGATCGTCTTGACTTCGACGGCGTCGTGCTCACGAAGCTTGACGGCGACGCGCGCGGCGGCGCAGCCCTTTCCATCCGCTCTGTCGTCGAGAAGCCGATCAAGTTCGTAAGCGTCGGCGAGAAGCTGGAGCAGCTTGAGCCGTTCTATCCCGACCGGATGGCATCGCGCATCCTCGGCATGGGTGACATCGTCACTCTCGTCGAGAAGGTGCAGGAGACCGTCGATGAGAAGAAGGCGGAGAAGCTGGAGGAGAAACTCCGCAAGGCGGAGTTTACGTTCGAGGACTTCCTCGACCAGCTTCAGGAAATCAAGAAGATGGGTCCGCTGAGCCAGGTACTGGGGATGATCCCGGGCGTCAACCGGCTTGCGGGCGCGAAAGACATCGACGACCGCGCATTCGTAAAGGTCGAGGCGATGATCCACTCGATGACCGCGGAGGAGCAGCGGAAACCGCACCTCATCAACGGGAGCCGCCGCCGGCGCATCGCGCTTGGGAGCGGGACGAAAGTTCAGGATGTCAACAAACTCCTCAAGCAGTTCGAGGAGATGAAGAGGATGATGAAGAGCTTGCGCCGCGGGAAGTTCGGCCGTTCTCCCGGTGGAATGCGAATACCAGGCCAGTTCAATTGATTCGATCAACTTCAGGTCAAGAGGAGGACTATTGGCAGTACGATTGCGATTGAGGCGGATTGGGCAGAAGAAGCAGCCGATCTACAAGATTGTGGCTGCAGATTCGCGCTCGCCGCGCGATGGGAGGTTCATCGAAGTCATCGGGACGTACAACCCGATGATCGACCCTGCGCTGATCACCGTGAACGAAGAGAAGGCCATGCGCTGGCTCACGAAGGGGGCAGAGCCGACAGAAACGGTGCGCAGCCTTTTGAAGCGTAAGGGTGTCTGGATAAAGTGGGACCTCATGCGTCGCGGAAAGCCTGCGGAGTTCATTGCTTCGGAAATGGAGAAGTGGAACCTCCAGCAGGCGGCGAAGGTAGAGCGCGAGGCGGAGAAGAAAGCGCGCAGGGCTGCCCGGAAAAAGGAGGCTGCAGTGGAACCTGCAGCTCCGGCGGCGGAAGCCGCCGCTCCGCAGCAGTAGGTCCCGGTCTCTGTCCGCCCCGCCTACGGCGGGCTGGCTGGACAGCAGTGTCGATGTTCCCTCGCAGGAGAGGACGCAGACTGAGAGGGCGGGCGACGGTTTCCTTGACATCCTCCAGCGGGTGGAGGGCCCTCAGGACTAAGAAGTGCAGGAGGCATGGGCATGAGGGACTTTGTCGAATTCATCGCGAAGCATCTTGTCGACAATCCGGCAGGGGTTGAGATCTCCGAAGAGGAGAAAGACGGGAGGCTGGTCTTCAAGCTGAAGGTGAGCGAGCCCGACATCGGAAAGGTGATCGGCCGCAACGGACGGACAGCGCAGGCGATGCGTACCCTCCTCAGTGCGGTGGCGGCGAAGGAGGGGAAGCGAGCCGCTCTTGAAATCGCCGGCTGACTCGCTTGCCTGCTGCCTGCGGGCAGAAGGTGAGCCGCAAGCAGATCGTGAGGCAAGGCATTTGAATCGACCAGTGCAGCCTGACCTCGTTGCAATCGGGAGAATTCGTGGGGCGGTGGGTGTTCGCGGGGAAGTGCGGGTTGAATCGTTTTCGAGTTTTCCGGACCGGTGGGGAGAGGAAAACGGGTTGCAGATTCTGTTCATTGGCAGGGACGAAGCGAGCGCGGAGATGGTCCGTGTGGCCTCCTGCCGCACGAGCTCGGGCTCGCTGATTGTTCACTTCGAATCGGCGGGCTCGCGTGATGCGGCGGAGCGGCTTCGCGGTGCGTACCTGTACATCGAGGCTTCAGCACTTCATCCCCTGTCGGAGGGGGAGTACTTCATCCATGACCTGATCGGCATGGAGGTCATCGATGCCGCCGGGTCTGCCCGCGGGAGAGTCGCCGATGTCCTTACAACCCCCGCAAACGACGTTCTCCTTGTCCGCGATGCTGGGCGCGAGCATGCGATCCCATTCATCCATGATGCCGTGGAATTGGTTGATCCGCTCAGGCGGATGATCCGGCTCAAAGCGCTCGAGGGGATGTTTGAAGATTAAGGACGGGGATCGGGTGATGCGAATCGATGTTGTGACGGGGTTCCCGGGAATTCTTGAGGGTCCACTCGACGAGAGCATCATCAGGCAGGCGCGGATGAAGAACCTCGTCGAGATTGTCCTTCACGATCTCCGCAACTACACGCATGACCGGCACAGGACAATAGATGACGAACCATACGGCGGCGGCGCTGGAATGGTCCTCAAACCGGAACCGTTCTTTGAATGCTTCGACGAGCTCTCGGCCGACCGCTCCTACAATGAGGTGATCTACCTGTCGCCTGACGGGGAGCTCTTCACGCAGAAACTTGCGAACGATCTCTCGTTGAAGAATTCCCTCATGATCCTGTGCGGGCACTACAAGGGGGTCGACGAGCGGATCCGCGAGAAGCTCGTAACGCGCGAGATATCAATCGGTGAGTACGTTCTCTCCGGGGGAGAGATCCCGGCGCTTGTCGTCATCGACGCGATCGTGCGGCTTATCCCCGGTGTGCTCCACGACGCGGAGTCGGCCCTCGAGGACTCGTTTCAATCCGAAGACCCCGACCATCCGCACTACACGCATCCGCCTGAGTACCGGGGGATGCGGGTCCCGGAAGTTCTGCTCTCCGGAAACCACGAGGTGATCGCGCAGTGGAGGCACGAAGAAGCATCGAAGCGTGCCGCATTGAAGCGGAAGTAGATGTTCTGATTCATGATATACCCTGATGAGGTGATCACGTGGACAAGATTGCATTGATCGAGGCCCGGCAGCTGAAGACAAACATTACGCAGTTCCACCCCGGCGACTCAGTGAACGTTCATTTCCGCGTCGTTGAAGGGGACAAGGAGCGCATTCAGCAGTTCCAGGGCGTTGTCATCAACCGTCGCGGGAGCGGTCTCCGCGAAACATTTACCGTTCGGAAGGTCTCCAACGGCGTTGGCGTCGAGCGAATCTTCCCGCTCCACTCGCCCCGGATCGCGAAGATCGATCTCGTTCGCCAGGGTCGTGTCCGCCGGGCGAAGCTCTACTATCTTCGCTCACTCTCAACGAAGAGCATCCGGCAGAAGACGAGCGCGTAGCGTGTGGAGCCGCGTCTCGGCACGTGCGGCGACGCGATGGCGCTGCCGCTTCTGTGGGGATTGACGAGCGGGAAAGTGCGCCATGGGTTTGAGCTTGTCCCCGATTCCCTTGCGTCGAACGGCTTGAAGTTCCGCGAAGGATCGCTCGAGTCGTCATTCCTGTCGCCGATCGACTATGCGCGGAGTGATCCTTCAACACAGATTGTCCCAAAGATTGGAGTCGCTGCCGCCGGTGGTGCGCTGACGGCGGCGATTTTCTTTGCGGGTGGGCTGAAGGACATCTCAACGCTTGCGGTGGATGTCCGATTTCCTTCCGAGGTGCTGCTCGCCAAGATCATCCTGATGGAGCAATGGGGCA
The DNA here is from genome assembly GCA_002779395.1 of Ignavibacteriales bacterium CG07_land_8_20_14_0_80_59_12. Lineage (GTDB taxonomy): Bacteria > Bacteroidota > Ignavibacteria > 0-14-0-80-59-12 > 0-14-0-80-59-12 > 0-14-0-80-59-12. The sequence goes on along the minus strand of PEWR01000093.1, from coordinate 21,293 downwards.
CCACGCCCCGGTTTGTCCCCTCCGACTCGCTGCTCGATGCGGTCGGCTCCCGCACGGATGCTGCGCTTCTCGTGGGTGAAGCCGCGTGGAAAGCCGCCGGGACAAGCGATCAGTATATCGATCTCCTCGAATCGTGGGAGGACCTGACGGATCTTCCCTTCGTTCACGTCATGGTCGCCGTGAAAGAAGACGCGCTGGCGCAGGAGCATATCGACGCCCTCCGTGCATCGCAGCAGCTCGGCATCAAGACCGCTAGGAACATCCTTGTGGACCGCTCGGGTGAGCTTGGTATCTCATTGGAGACTCTTGACCGGGTCCTTGAAAACTATTACCGGTTCGAGCTGGATGAACCGGCACTCGAGTCGCTCACCGAGTTCTTTCGCTACGCTTACTGCCACGGATCACTCACCGACCTTCCCGACCTGAAGTTCGTCGAGCCCGGGAAGAAAACTGCCTCTGGAACGTAGTTCCTCACGATTTTCCCGGTCTGTCTGCCTCCTTCCTCCTTCTCTTCGTGAGAGCGACGGCATGTCCCCAGCCAGGAACAGATCTCTTGAAACAGTCATCGGAACGCGCTATTATTCAACGTTCCGTTCCTGATGACTTGCTAATTCGCCAGAGAAATGGAAAACCTCGAATCTTCCGCGTTGAGCGGTGGAGCCTCGTCGAGAAGATCGATACGACTGGCATCAGTGACCTCGATGATATGACAGTGGTAGTCGTGAAACTCCTCTGAAGGCATCACATGCTTGAGACAGTCATTCAAACCCAGAATCCCGCCCGGAACTGAACTCCCACCCTGAGGAGCGGACGGAGGAGGGGACCTATGCGACGATTGCAGAGTGTTGTCGTTACTGCCGCGGGCATTGTGCTGGGTATGATGTTGACCGGAGGGCTCGCGGCTCAGGAGAAGAACGAGTACTTCAAGATCGTCGTCATTGATGAGGAGACCGGACGAGGAGTCCCTCTCGTCGAGCTCAGAACGACGAACCGTCGCCGCTACTATAGTGACAGCAACGGCATCATCGCCTTCCACGATTCCACCCTCATGAGACAGCCGGTCTTCTTCTGGGTTAAGAGCCACGGGTACGAGTTCACCGGGAAGTATTTTGGCGAGCGTGGCACCATCCTCACCCCCGTCCCTGGCAGAAGTGCCCTCCTCAAGGTCAAGCGCTTCAACGTCGCCGAGCGGTTGTACCGCATCACGGGACAGGATATCTACGGGGAGAGCATCCTCGTCGGTGAGCCGGTCCCCATCAAGTATCCGCGGCTCAACGGCAGGGTCACAGGACAGGACACCTTCATTGAGACTCTGTACAAGGGGAAGATCTACTGGTTCTGGGGGGACACGTTCGGACCTGCCAACTTCAACGGTACCGCGTCAGGTGCAACATCGGAGTTGCTCGGGAAAGGCGGACTTGATCCGAGTGTCGGAATCGATCTCACGTACTTCGTCGACTCGAGCGGCTTCAGCAAACCGATGTGCTCCATTCCAGGGCCCGGTCTCGTGTGGATCGACTGGCTGATCATCCTCCCCGACGAGAAGGGGAACGAACGGCTCTACGCGAAGTATTCGCGCACGAAGAATCTGGACGTCGACTACGAGCGCGGCATCGCTGTTTTTGATGATTCAACAAAGGCGTTCGAGCGAATTGTGCAGATTAAGGAATGGCTCGATGAAGTTCACTCCTCCGGACATCCACTCCGTGTGCGCATCGACGGCCGCGAGTATTGCTACATCACAGATCGTTATGGGCCTGAGCGCGTCCAGGCAGATATCAAACACGTGACGGACCCAAAGAGCTATGAGCACTTCACGTGCCTCATCTCGGGGACCAAATACGACATCGCAGCACCGAAGCTCGACCGGGACGCTTCCGGAAAACTTGTCTATGCCTGGAAAGCCAATACGGATGCCGTAGACCACCGGCGACAGCAGGAATTGATTGCTTCCGGAGAAATCACAAGTGGCGAGGGCTGGTGGCAGGGCTGGGATGTTGAAAACGGAAAACCGATCTCGGCACGCCCGGGTTCTGTCTTCTGGAATGCCTTCTGCAAGCGCTGGGTGATGATTGCATATGGCAATATTGGACAGGTTTGGTATTTCGAGGGTGACACTCCTACCGGTCCTTGGGTCTACGGCAAGAAGATTGTCTCCCACGACCGTTATGATTTCTACAACGTCGGTCAGCACCCACTGTTTGACCAGGAGGGCGGCCGGCTGATCTATTTCGAAGGAACATACACGACAGGTTTCTCCGGCAATCACGATGAAACACCGCTGTACGATTACAACCAGATGATGTACCGGTTGTCCATCGACGACCCACGACTTGTTCTGCCTGCGCCAGTCTACCGCATCAGGGATGAAAGAGGTGTGACTCGCTACCTCATGCGCGAGGGTGTGGATTCTCTGAACCTCTGGGAGAAGATCGATGAGATTCCGCTCTTCGCGGTTCCGCCTGACCGGAAGCACGATAGACTTGTTCCGATCTATGCAACGGCAGGGAGGCCGGCACTGCGCGTAGGTCACGGCGAGCATGAAGCGGGAGCACCGCTCTTCTACGCTCTGCCTCTCTACTTGAAAGACTCCACGAACTCGTCGGCCGTCGTGCCGCTGTTCAAATACCTCGACACCGCCAAGGGGATGCTTATCTACTCGACGAACGCGGGGCTTGCTCGCAAAGGACTGGTGAGAACCAGCGAACCGTTGTGCCTCGTCTGGCGCAACCCCTCATCCGTACTTGCACTTGACTACAAGGCAAAGCCGGTCCCACTGACGAGGTAGCGGTCTCTGCGAGGCACAGAACTCAACCCGACATGCGGAAACCTACCGACGGTTGGGGAAGAAAGACAGCGCCGTCATCGCTGCGAGGAGTGCTCTCGAGCTTGACCCGTCCAGCGGTTTCGCCCACGCGGTCATCGCGGATGCCCTGAGATGGTTGGACTGGGCAGAGGCCTTCGAAAGGAAGACTGAACATGGCCCTGTCTTCAGTGAGCAGATTGCGGAGTTGAGACAGTCCGCAAAGCAGGACAACAAGTAGAAGCGTCGCGGCCCGGCCGGCGCAAGCAAGTCAAATCGACTCTTCTTGGATGTGTCACACTGGTGGTTTCGGAAGGATCGACGTATATTGAAGAAGAGCCCAGCTATCCTATCTGTCCAATATCCCGAGGAGACAAAATCATGGCGAGTATCAAAGGGACAAAGACCGAGAAAAACCTTCTAACGGCATTCGCCGGCGAGTCGCAGGCACGAAACCGGTATACATACTTCGCGTCGCAGGCAAGGAAAGAAGGATACGAGCATATCGCGGCGGTTTTTCAAGAGACCGCCGACAATGAAAAGGAACATGCCAAACGCTTTTTCAAACTCCTTGAAGGGGGAGCAGTTGAAATCATCGCGGCGTTTCCGGCGGGTGTGATCGGCTCGACGGCGGAGAACCTCAAGGGTGCCGCCGAAGGGGAGCAGCACGAGCACACGGCGATGTATCCAGAATTCGCCGCGGCGGCAAAGGAGGAGGGGTTCCCGGAGATCGCCGCCGCATTCAGGGCGATCGCTCTCGTCGAGAAACGGCACGAGATGCGGTATCGCAAGCTTCTTCAGGACGTCGAGCAGGGAACGGTGTTCAAGAAGGAGAAGGTGGTCCGCTGGAAATGCAGGAACTGCGGCTACGTCCACGAGGGGAAGACACCGCCGCTGAAGTGCCCTGCATGCGAGCATCCCCAAGCGTTTTTCGAGGTCCTGGAGGAAGTTGAGTAGCGATTGCTCTGCGAGACAGGCAGCATGATCCGGGAGCATTGTGCAAGGAGAAGCCCACGGTCTTCCGCCCCACCCCGCCGGGTGATGACGAAGGCTGCGGGCTTGTGCTGCTCGTGGTTCACCAATCCGTCGACGGAAGCAATCAGAACAACTTCGGCGTCAGCGGCCTAAGCATTCTGTTTTTCCTGATGCTTGAGCTGAAGGACAAGCTCCTTGCCCGGAGAGAGCTTGAGGCGGGTCACGCCGTGCAGCAGGCACTCATGCCGGAGCGAACTCCGCGTGCGCCCGGATGGGGGCTGTGGCTCTTCACCCGTTCTGCGAACGAAGTCGGCGGTCTCTCTCGGCTCGCTCGATGATATTCAACAGGTGCATAGAAGCAGAAGAAGCCGCTCCGCCGCGCTATTCCATTCATCCGGACGATCCACACTGATCTGGTTCCGCCTCTTGAAAACGAGCTCCCAGGGGGCTAACTTGAACACGGAGGCTGGGCGCAGGAGGCCCTGCCTCCCCGATCTCAAATCACTTCCTCACGACCCAAGAGCATCACTGATATAGTCGGCCCGTCTGTGGCATTCTGTTCGGAGAAATCTCTTTCACCCGATGAAAGGAGGATTCTATGTCAACGGTAGGTCTGGCAGATTTGCTCGGCGTCAGCGGGAAGACAATCCGATGGGAGCGGCCGTTTCTCTTCCTTGCCGCTCTGTTTGTGGGTGACCTTTTCTTTCTTCTGGTTGCCCCCTCTGTATCCCACTCAGACAGCAGCGGCTACTCGTACGAGTTCTTTCATTTCGCCGGTTCCTTTGACTGGCTTACGGCATTTGTCGGCGACGTGATCCTTGGCGGTGTAGCGCTCGCCGCGTTCAGGTGGATTTCCAAAACCTGGCTCGCGGTGCCGGCAGCTTCGATTGCCTACGTCGTGCTCGAGCGTCCTGCTCTCTATGTCCTCTACAAGCTGCTGAGGTCGGAGGAGTTCTCCTCCTATGAGTGGCTCTTTGCTCCACAGTCGTTCTTGCTGTCAATGCTGTGGGTGATCCTCATCTTCACCGGTATCGCCCTCGCGCTGAGATGGATGCGGCATACGTGGCTCGCCCTGATGACAGGTGCTCTCGCAGGCACACTCCTCCACAGGATTCTTGCTTTCCTCATTCAGCAGCTCTCTGGGAGGGGCGAGCTCATAACTTCGCTGTTCTTCCTTCCGTTCGGCCTTCTCTCGATGGCGGTCTTCGCTCTCGTTTTCTACGGGCTTCTGCGTCTGACGTCGGGCCCGTCGCTCGGCCAGGGGGAAGGTGAGCAACACATTTCACGTGGCTTCTTCCTCGGGACCATTGCGGTGGCGGACGGCCTGCCGCTGCTCATCTTCGAAGTCGGGACGCTGCTCCTCACGCTTGAGGTGTGGGAGAGGCGGGATGCGGTCCCGGCCCTGCTTCTCTATCTCCTCGCGTCGCTCATGGCGACATACGGAATTGTCGTGTTCAGCGTTCTCATCTACAGGATGTGGGCTGCGATACAGGATGGCCATGCTCGTACGACTCCGGGTCGGGCGGTCGGCCTTCTGTTCGTTCCGTTCTTCAACTTCTACTGGGGATTCCAGACGTTCGCGGGGTTCGCGGCGGACTACAATGCGTACGTCGAGAGGCATTCACTCAATGTTCCCAGGCTCGCACCGGGTCTGTTTGTCGCCTACATGGTCCTCTGTCTTCTGAGTGTAGTTCCGGTCGTCATGTGGGGCACTGCTCCCATCACGTTCATCGTTGGGCTCTTCATGGTGTCGAAGATCTGCCGCGCCGTCTGTGCAATTCCCCACGCCGTCGTTGAGCCGGCGCGGTGACGCCAAGCCGTCACAAGCCTGGATGAAACGCGTGGACCTGTCGACGAGATGAGCCATCCTCTGCTTGCGGAGTCGTGACCTGTTGAGCACGCGCGGCCTCTTGAAAATAACCCCTTTCGGGGCTAACTTAAAGTGACTTACGCAGAAACAACGAGTGATGCTGAAGCATCTCACCATCAAACACTACGCGATCATCGAGGAACTCACCATCGAGTTCCAGAGCGGACTCAACATCATCACAGGCGAGACCGGGGCTGGCAAGTCCATCCTCATCGGGGCGCTTAGCCTCATCTTTGGGGAGCGTGCGTCGACCGACGTGGTGCGGAAGGGGGCTGACAAAACGGTCGTTGAGGGTATATTCGGCATCGCGGGGAACTCGAAGTGCGCCGCCCTCCTTGCGTCGAACGAGATCGAGGCATCGGACGAGCTCATCCTTCGCCGGGAAATCTCCGCAAAGGGCCAGAGCCGCTGCTTCCTCAACGACTCGCCGGTGAAGCTCGATGTGCTGAAAGAAGCCGGAGACATCCTTGTCGACGTCCACGGCCAACATGAACATCAATCGCTCCTCCGGACCGCCACGCATATCGAGCTCCTCGATGACTTCGGCGGACTGAAGGGGCTCGTCGATTCGTTCGCCGAATCGCACCGCGGCCTTCAGGACCTGATCGCTGAGGCGAATTCCCTCCGGGAACGTGAGCGGCAGCTCAAAGAGCGGCGGGACCTTTACGAATTCCAGATCAAGGATATTGACACTGTCGCACCGAAGAGCGGCGAGGAAGACGAGCTCGAAGCGGAGCTCCGCATCCTTGAGAACGCCGAGCGCCTCTACGAGGCGACCTCCCGCCTCTACGGGATCCTCTACGAGGGAGAACACTCGGTCAGAGACCAACTCATCCTTGCACGAAACGACCTCGAAGACCTTGTCGAGATCGACCGATCATTCGAGGAGGCAAGGAGCGAATGCTACAGCGCCGAAGCGAACGTCGAGGAGCTCGCGAAATTCATTCAACACTACAACGCACAAATAGAGTTCAACCCGGCACGCCTCGAGGAGATTAGGGACCGGCTCGGAGAGCTCTCGCTCCTCAAGAAGAAGTACGGCGGATCTCTCGATTCGGTTATCTCGTTCCGCGAGAAGATCGGGAAAGAGTTCTCGCTTGCTGAGAACTTCTCGACGGAGATTGCGAAGATTGAGCAGCAGATTGAGCTCGTGCGCCGCGAGGCATCCGGCCGCGCAGAGCGGCTTTCATCGAAGCGCCGCGAGGTCGCGGAGAAACTCGCAGGGAGCGTTGTGCCCGTCCTCGCGGAGCTCGGCATCCCTCACGGGAGGTTCGAGGTAAGGATCGAGAACCGTCCGGCGGAAGTTCCCGGGAAAGACGGTTCCAGGAATCGGCCGCTCGTGCGGCTCGGGAAGAAATTCTACGAGACGACACCGAAGGGGATCGACTTCGTCGAGTTCTTTCTCTCTACAAATCTCGGCGAGGACGTGAAGCCGCTCAGCAAAATCGCCTCCGGAGGTGAGATCTCTCGCGTCATGCTTGCGCTCAAGAGCTCGCTCGCGAAGAGCGACCGCCTCCCTATGCTTGTCTTCGATGAGATCGACACCGGTGTAAGCGGCCGCATCGCCCATGCAGTCGGACTGGGTCTCCACACCCTGTCGAAATTCCACCAGATCATTGCTATTACGCACCTTCCCCAGATTGCCGGTTTCGCCGACGCGCACTTCTTGGTTGAAAAACGCGAAGATGGAAGACGGACATCAGCCGCGGTACGTCCGCTCGATGTCGACGAACGGGTCGGCGAAGTCGCCCGGCTCCTGAGCGGCATTGAGGTAACCGAGGCGAGCCTGAAAAGCGCGCGAGAGCTTATTGAAGAGGGGAAAAGATGACGCCATGGCGGTGATACTCTACAACACACTGACGCGCAAGAAGGAAGAGTTCGTCCCGATCACCCGGGGTCACGTCGGCATCTACGTCTGCGGTCCCACCGTCTACAACGACGCTCACATCGGGCACGCGAAGAGTTACATCTCGTTCGACGTGATCGTCCGGTATTTCCGCTTCCTCGACTACAAGGTCCTCTACGTTCAAAACATTACTGACGTGGGTCACCTCACGGACGATGCGGACCAGGGGGAGGACAAGATTGAGAAGCAGTCGCGTCTCACCAGCCTGCAGCCGATGCAGATCGCTGAGACCTACATGCGAAGCTACTTTGAGGACATGGACTCTCTCGGTCTTGTCCGTCCCGACATTTCGCCGCGCGCGAGCGGGCATATCCCCGAGCAAATTGAGCTTATCGAGAGGCTTGTCAAGGCCGGGTACGCCTACGAAGTGAACGGGTCCGTCTACTTCGATGTCGCGAAGTACCGCGAGTACGGAAAGCTTTCCGGCCGGCGTGCCGAGGAACTGCAAGCCGGCGCCAGGATCGACGTGAACGAGGAGAAGCGGCATCCGGCGGACTTCGCACTCTGGAAGAAGGCGGAGCCGGGACATATCATGCGATGGAAAAGCCCGTGGGGCGAGGGATTCCCGGGGTGGCACATCGAGTGCTCCGTTATGTCGACGAAGTACCTCGGTCAGCCGTTCGATATCCACGGCGGCGGAATCGAGAATCAGTTCCCCCACCATGAATGTGAGATAGCACAGAGCGAGTCATCAAGTGGAAAACCGTTCGCACGCTACTGGCTCCACAACAACATGGTGACCGTCAACGGTATGAAAATGGGAAAGTCGCTCGGCAATTTTGTCACCATCAAGGACGCGTTGAAGAAACACCATTCCCTCGATATCCGCTTCTTCGTCCTCACGAGCCACTACAGGAGCACCCTTGATTATAGCGAAGAAGCGATCGAGGCGGCCGCGAAAGGTCTGCAGCGCCTCCACACCACGTTGAAGGGGCTCCGGACCGAGATCGCGAAAGCGGAAAGGGAGGAACGCTCATCTCCGTCGCCCATTGACGTCGAGATGTATAGGAAGCAGTTCATTGCCGCGATGGATGATGACTTCAACACGCCGCAGGCGATCGCGGTACTCTTCGACCTCTCGAAGGAAGTGAACGGCGTCCTCACAAGCGGCATCGCCTACACCGCCGAATCCCTGAGGTCGGTCGATGCTCTCTACCGTGACCTGGGCGGCACCGTGCTCGGGATCATCCCCGACACATTCGAAGAGGAGCACCGCGACACATCCATCGAGGACAAGCTCGTCCAAATCCTGATTGACCTCAGGACGGAGCTTCGCTCG